>NZ_SDFT01000139.1:0-1743 GCF_004916815.1 Pantoea sp. R102 | reverse complement strand
CTGGCCGCCGCGCTCGGCAGCTCAGCGCTGACGCGTGACGTCAATCAAACCGCCGGTGAGCCCGAACGCGTAATCACTTTGCAGGTGAATCAGACGGCAGCGCGCGCAGCCGGCCTCTCTTCTGACCTGATTGCTCAGTATCTGCATACGCTCTGGTCAGGAACGCTGATCACTACGGTACGCGATCGCAACCGGCTGATTGATGTGGTGCTACAGGGCAACGCTGCAGCGCGCCATGACCTGAGCAGCCTGTCCGGATTGCTGCTAACCGCGCCGTCGGGCGCAAAAATTCCGCTGACGCAGGTCGCAACACCGCAGTGGGGGCTGGAGGATCCCGTTATCTGGCGACGCCAGCGCCTGCCGTTTATCACCGTCCAGACCGATACGGCGCCGGGTTTGCGCGCGGAAGCCGTCTCCGCCGCCCTCACGCCGCTGATTGCCACCTTCAGGGCCAGCTTGCCGGCCGGTTACCGCCTGAGCGAGGACGGGGCGGTAGCGGAGTCTGACAAGGGCAACCAGTCGGTGATCGCTATCCTGCCGGTCACGCTGCTCTGCATGCTGGTATTGCTGATGTTACAACTGCGGCGGATTTCCCGCCTGCTGCTGGCCCTGCTGATGGCGCCCTTTGGTCTGCCGGGCATTGTGCTGGCCATGCTGCCGACCGGCACACCGATGGGCTTTGTGGCGCTGCTGGGTGTTATTGCTCTGGCTGGCATGATCATCCGCAACGCGGTGATCCTGATCAGCGAGGCGGATAACAACGTTGATGCAGGTATGCCGCCGGACGCTGCCATTGCGGCTGCGGCAGAACACCGCGCACGGCCGATCGTGCTCACCGCCAGCGCCGCGATTCTCGGTATGATCCCCATCTCGCGTCAGGTTTTCTGGGGACCGATGGCGCTGGCGATTATCGGTGGGCTGTTAGTGGCGACGCTGGTGACGCTCACGGTTTTACCCGCGGCGATGAGTCTGGTGATGCAGGCAGCAGCCCGTCGTGACAAACTGAAATCGCTGCGCTGGCGGCCGTTCAGAAAATAACCGCCTGCTGGTCAGCCCTGCTGGCATGGGGCAACGAAAGGTTTATCCACAGGGTTCCGGGCGGGATATGCACGCCAGATGTGGACAGTATCAGGAGAGAACGCGCAGCACCGGCTGCGCGTGGCCACGGGCTATTTCACTACCGGATGCTTCTCCTGCTGCAGCGCATTCATAAAGGTGTCGCTGAGATGCAGATGCTGGCGCACCAGCGCTGGCGGCGTGCTGGCCAGCCAATGGTTAAGCGAAATATCCGCGTAATAATCGCTTTTAAACAGTTCCAGAAAGCGCAGCGGCTTGTCACCCGTGTTTTCGATATAGTGACCCATGGCAAAGGGCACATAGCCGACATCACCGGCGCGGAAGTCAAACGTACGCGCCTGACCCGACGAGGCAAACACGCCCATCCGCCCCTGACCTTCCAGATAGTATTGCCATTCATCGTTATTGGGATGCCAGTGCAGTTCGCGCATCGCGCCGGGAGCCAGTTCCACCAGCGCGGCGGCGATGGTTTTCGATACCGTAAAATTACTGGAATCAGTAATGCGTACCGTGCCGCCCGGCAGCGTCAACGGCTTCTGCGCCAGCATTTTATGCGAGAAGACCTGCTTCGATTTCACCCCGCCGCTCACCGCCGAAGCCGCCGCGCCGTCCGGTGCCTGCCCGGCAAAGATGTACTCCTCTTCTGGCGAGGGCAGCGTGTTAAAC
>NZ_SDFT01000138.1:0-16857 GCF_004916815.1 Pantoea sp. R102 | reverse complement strand
CAGCGCCACGCCGAGAATCTGCTGGCTGCCATTATCAACTACGGCTTTCAGCATGCCACGGGTGTCGTCAACAACGCGCGCACGCGGAATCGCGGCGACCGGCAGTGTCACCACCTGAATATCCCGCCCCTGCGCGCGCGCCTGCGCTTCAGTCAAACCAATACGTGATAACACAGGCGTCATAAACACGGAATACGGGATGTTAACGCGATCTTCGGTGGTGCGCGTGCCCTTACCCAGCAACTGATCGTAAACGATGCGGAAATCATCAAGCGAAATATAGGTAAACTGTGGCCCGCCGGTAACATCGCCCAGCGCCCAGATATGATCCACAGAGGTTTTAAGCTGTTTATCGACGCGCACCGCGCCGCGCGCATCGGTCACCACCCCCGCGTTTTCCAGTTTCAGTGCCTTCGTCGCCGGGCGACGGCCCGTGGCGACCAGCAGCACATCGACTTCACGATCGCCCTGTGCGGTATGCAGCGTCACGCTGTCGCGACCGCTGGTCACACGCTGTAATGCAGTGTTGAGCTCGAGCTTAACGCCCTGCTCCTGCAGGATCCTGGCTATCGCCGCACTGATATCATCATCTTCCCGCGTCAGAAATTGCGGTGCACTTTCAAACAACGTCACTTCGCTGCCAAAACCGGCAAACATGGAAGCAAACTCAACGCCAATATAACCGCCGCCAAGGATCCCCAGCCGCTGCGGCAGTTGCGTTAAATTCAGGATACCGCTGCTATCAACCACGCGCGGTCCGGCAACTAAGCCTTCCAGTGCGGGAAACACCGCTTCGGCACCGCTATTGATAAAAATACGCTCAGCATGAATCTGGCTGACCTGCTGCGAAGAGGTGATTTTCAGCGTGTGGGCATCCACAAATTCCGCCTCGCCATCAATGACATCGACCTGCGCAATAGCGGCCAGGTTAAGATAATTCTTCTCACGCAACAATTCTACTACTGCCGCTTTGCGCTGCATGGCCTCGCTGAAACTGGCATGATGTTGCACATCGTGTACCAGTGCTTTCGTTGGGATACAGCCAACATTAATGCAGGTGCCACCATACATTACGCGGGATTTTTCGATGATCGCGACACGCCATCCGGCGCGCCCCAGTGCCGCCGCCAGTGTTTTACCTGCTTTACCAAATCCGATGATTGCTGCCTGATAATGGTTCATGATGTTCTCCATGAGCGTCAAAAATAGTCATCACCCAAAGCTTACGGTTTGCTGCCGCGCCGTATTTCGCCGCAACGCTGGTATTTTTGTCTTTGCGTCTGAATCAAGCGGGCAGCTCAGGGAAAAGGGAAAAAACAGATGGATCCATTGAGTCAACTGCTGCTGCTGCATAACCCGCAGGGCAGCATAGATAAGAACTGCGTGCTGAGCGGTGAGTGGCAACTGCCGCACAGCGCCGGGCACCTGTGCGCAGTGCGCTGGCATACGGTCACAGGTGGCCCGGTCATGCTGGATATGCCCGTCACTGCGGGTGTCGAACTCAATGCTGGCAGCGTCATATTTCTGCCGCAAAACGCCGCGCATCGTATTTATCAGCGCCATACGCAGCCAACCCAACTGGTATGCGGCCTGCTGGAACTGCCCGCGTCGGCGCATGCTTTCCTCACCGCCCTGCCCGAAGTGCTAATGCTGGCCCCCGAACCCACAAGCAGCGATGGTCGCTGGCTGGCTGCGGTGCTGCCGTTCATCACCCAGAGTGCTGACGCACTGCCAGCTGCTGGTGATGCCGCACTTCGCAGCCAGCAGATTGGCAGCCTGTTCACACTGGCGGTGCGTCATGGGCTCTCAACTCACGCAGCGCAACCTGGCTTACTCTCCCTGGCTCTGCATCCACGTCTTGGCCCTTTAATCACCCAACTGTGCGCCGCGCCGGAAAGGCCGTGGACGGTAGAAGCCATGGCTCAGCAAGTGTTTATGTCCCGCGCCTCATTCGCGCTGCTGTTCCGCCAGCTCAGCGCTACCACGCCGCTGGCCGTGCTCACCGCCCTTCGTCTGCAGCTGGCCGCTCAGCGACTGGCGCGCGAAACAGCCCCGTTAATCAACATCGCTCTGGCCGTCGGCTACGCCAGCGAATCCTCCTTTCACAAAGCGTTTGTCCGTGAGTTTGGCTGCACTCCGGGAGAATACCGACGTCGTGTTGAAACGCTGGCGCAGGACCGCTAAGAGTAAAGAAGAAAACTGTACGCGCTTCGCTTGCGTAAAGGCGGATTCGTGGCTTTGCTTATTTCTCAGTGCGTTAACGATTACGCGGTTCGTAACAGGAGGAGAGCAAGATGAGTGGTTTGATGAAGGCAGCCTTAGCGGCACTGACATTGGTTACGCTGGCCGGCTGTATGCAACACAGCGACGCAGTGGGCAGTGACGGACGTCCACATGCGCCCAGCAAGCAGTCAGTACCTGGCGCCAGCGAAGGCGAAGGCCCGGTCGGCCAGCCACAGGATTGAGATTAGCGGGACAGACGTTATGTCCCGGTTTTATTTTTCAGGCACAAAAAAACCGCCCTTGGGCGGTCACGACATTGCTACTTATTGCTTTGATTTTATTCGGTATTAAATATGGTGCCCGGGGCGGGACTTGAACCCGCACGACCATAAGCCGAGGGATTTTAAATCCCTTGTGTCTACCGATTTCACCACCCGGGCAGGGTGTAAACTGGAGGCGCGTCCCGGAGTCGAACCGAGGTGGACGGATTTGCAATCCGCTGCATGGCCACTCTGCCAACGCGCCTTTTAATCTGAGGTGCAAGCCGTCTGCGACGTATTGCAATATCTGGAGCGGGAAACGAGACTCGAACTCGCGACCCCGACCTTGGCAAGGTCGTGCTCTACCAACTGAGCTATTCCCGCATTTGCTTATGCTTCACCGAACTTGCTGATTTTATTCAGCTTCTTGCAGCCTTGCTGCCGTTCGATGCGATGCATTCTACTTATCTGACGCAACGAGTCAATAGAATTATCCACACACTGCGTCCGTTTGCTGCTTTTTAAATCGCATCGATCAGCTATCGAGCAAATCGCCGCGTGCCGCGCTTAAATACTGGAACATTGACCAGAAAGTCAGCACCGCTGCGATGTACAACGCCACCACGCCAACGCCCACTACGGTCGCGTCCGGACGCCACAGCAGCGCCACCAGCGACAGCATCTGCGCCGTGGTCTTCACTTTGCCAATCCACGACACCGCCACGCTGCTGCGCTTGCCAATCTCCGCCATCCACTCACGTAAGGCCGAGATAATGATTTCACGCGCGATCATGGTGGCGGCCGGCAGCGTGATCCACCAGGCGTGGAAATACTCGGCGACCAGCACCAGCGCCATCGCCACCATCACTTTGTCAGCGACCGGATCGAGAAAGGCACCAAAACGTGTTGTCTGCTTCCAGCGACGCGCGAGGAAGCCATCAAACCAGTCAGTGACCGCAGCAATGACAAACAGCAGCGCCGTCGCGAAGGGAGCCCAGTGAAATGGCAGATAGAACGCCAGCACGAAGAACGGGATCAGAACAACTCGAAACAGGGTAAGACACGTCGGAATGTTAAATTGCATATGCCAGTAACTGTCTGGTGTGAGTAGGATTTAACGTATGTTCCTACATTGCCCACCCTGTTTCAATGTTAGTGTTTCAGCGAGTAGTAGATTTTTTCCGCCAGGGCGAAGGAGATACCCGGTACTTTAGCGATCTCATCGACGCTGGCATTCATCAGCGGTTGCAGGCCGCCCATGTACTTCAGCAGCTGCTGACGCCGTTTGGGTCCGACGCCTTCAATGCTCTCCAGCGCGCTGGTGTTCTTCACTTTGGCGCGTTTTTTCCGGTGGCCCGAAATTGCATGATTGTGAGCGTCGTCACGAATGTGCTGGATAACATGCAGCGCCGGCGAGTCCGGCGGCAGCGAAACGCCCTCGCCTTCCGCCGCAAAGAACAGCGTTTCCAGGCCGGCTTTACGGTCGCTGCCTTTTGCCACGCCGAGCAGAATCGGCCGGTTTTTATCCCATGGCACATCCAGTTCCGCAAACACCTGCTGCGCCTGCGCCAGCTGCCCTTTACCGCCATCGATCAGGATCACATCCGGGATCTTTTCCGGTTCCAGCGCCTTGCCGTAACGACGGCGCAACACCTGATTCATCGCCGCGTAGTCATCACCGGGGGTAACGCCTTCAATGTTGTAGCGGCGATAGTCAGCGCGCAGCGGGCCGTCACGGTTGAACACCACGCAGGACGCGATGGTCTGTTCGCCCATGGTGTGGCTGATGTCGAAACACTCCATGCGGTTAATCTGCTCCAGTTTGAGGAACGCCGCCAGCGCCGCCAGACGCTGCTGGATGGTCGAGTGCTGCGCCAGCCGCGTCGTCAGCGCCGTGGCGGCATTGGTGCGCGCCAGCTTCAAATAGCGCGCGCGGTCGCCGCGCGGTTTGCTCTGAATGCTGACTTTGCGCCCGGCCAGTTCGCTCAGCGATGCGGCCAGCAGTTCCCGCTCAGGCAGAGTGAAGTCCAGCAGGATGTCCGCCGGTAAGGTACGTGCTTCGCTGCCCTGCAGATAGAACTGCCCGACAAACGTCTGCACCACTTCGGTGAGTTCCGTGTCCGCCGGCACCTTCGGGAAATAGCTGCGGCTGCCCAGCACTTTGCCCTGCCGGATAAACAGCACGTGCAGACAGGCCATGCCGGCGTCATAGGCGACGCCCATCACGTCGAGATCATCGCCCTGATTGGAAACGAACTGTTTCTCCGTAATCCGCCGCACCGCCTGAATCTGGTCCCGCAGGCGCGCCGCCTCTTCGAAACGCAGGCCCACGCTGGCCTGCTCCATACGCTGCACCAGCTGATTAATTACCTGATCGTCTTTACCGGCCAGAAACAGCCGCACATAGTCGGTTTGCTGCGCATATTCCTCTTCGCTCACCAGGCCGGCGACGCAGGGGCCGAGGCAACGGCCAATCTGATACTGCAGGCACGGACGCGAGCGGTTGCGGTAGACGCTGTTCTCGCACTGGCGAATCGGAAACACCTTTTGCAGCAGCGCCAGGGTTTCACGCACCGCATAGCCGTTGGGAAACGGACCAAAGTATTCGCCTTTGGCGTGTTTGGCACCGCGGTGCATCGCCAGGCGCGGATGCGGATCGCCGCTAAGGAAAATATAGGGGTACGACTTATCATCGCGCAGCAGCACGTTGTAGCGCGGCTGATACAACTTGATGTAGTTGTGCTCCAGCAGCAGCGCTTCGGTCTCCGTATGGGTGACCGTGACATCAATATTATGGATGTTGCTGACCAGCACTTCGGTCTTACGGCTTCCCACCTGCGTGCGGAAATAGCTGCTCAGGCGTTTTTTAAGGTCTTTGGCTTTACCAACATAGATCACCGTGCCTGTCGCGTCATACATGCGGTAGACGCCGGGCTGACTGGTCACGGTGCTGAGAAAGGCTTTAGGATTGAAAACGTCACTCACTACTGATTAACGGCTCCGCATTGAACAGGCCATGGCGTATGGCCAGATGCGTTAACTCTACGTCACCACTGATGTTCAACTTGCTGAACATGCGATAGCGATAGCTATTAACGGTTTTCGGGCTCAGGTTAAGCTGCTCGGAAATCTCCGTCACCTTTTGCCCTCGGGTAATCATCAGCATAATCTGCAATTCCCTTTCCGACAAACAGCTGAACGGTGATTCGGCGCGCTGCGGCTCGATCTGGCTCAGCGCCATCTGCTGAGCGATATCAGAGGCGATGTAACGCTGACCGGCGTGCACCGAGCGAATGGCGCTGACCACTTCCTGCGGCGCCGCCCCTTTGCTGAGATAACCTGCCGCACCGGCCTGCATGACTTTCGCTGGCAGGGGGTTTTCGGTGTGGATAGTCAGCATGATGATGCGGATATCCGGATTGAAGCGCACGATTTTGCGCGTCGCCTCCAGTCCGCCAATGCCGGGCATGTTCATGTCCATCAGCACCACATCCACAGGATGTGTGCGGCACCATTTTACCGCATCCTCACCACAGGCCACTTCCCCGGCAATCACCAGTCCCTTCATATCTTCCAGTATGCGACGAATACCGGCGCGTACCAGTTCATGGTCATCAACAAGAAGCAGGCTGATCAACGGGACGTACTCCGCAGGTTAGTGGGGGAAAATATATTTCAGGGGCGTTATCTTACCGGGTTTCGCGTGGAAAGAACATCAGGGGCGCCAGATAAATCTCAAAACCAATGACCCATGTCAAATAGCAGGCAGCGGTGATTGTTTTTTTTAGCTGATGCAATACCATACTGGAATAAAATTGTTAAAATGTGACTAATATCATTAAGTTATAATTTATAACCCGCCTTCGCTTCTTCCCGCCGGCAGCACCTAAAAATAATCTTTCCGTGGAAGTTTTTTGCGCACGAAAAATAACGAACGGCGCAATTAATTAACCGTCTGCGCGCGGGTCGATGAT
The DNA here is from genome assembly GCF_004916815.1 of Pantoea sp. R102. Taxonomy (NCBI): domain Bacteria; kingdom Pseudomonadati; phylum Pseudomonadota; class Gammaproteobacteria; order Enterobacterales; family Erwiniaceae; genus Pantoea; species Pantoea sp. R102. The sequence continues at coordinate 10,400 of NZ_SDFT01000138.1, read as the reverse complement.
GTGGCCTAAATTCTTCCATCAAGCGTATGATATACTCTGTTTTTTATGCACGGGAAGAATGTGTGCGCACAAGGTCATTCCACAAAGGAGATAATGATGAGTGATGAAGATTTCGTAACATCGCGCGATACCCAGGCGCTGGCGGATGAAGTTGCCTGCCTGAAAATGATGGTGACGCTGATCCTGAAAGGCATGGGCCAGGCTGATGCCGGTAAGGTGATCATCAACATGGAGCGCTACGTTCAGTCCGCGCTGGCCGATAAACCGCAGGCCGAGGTGTTCAGCAACACCATCCGCCAGATTAAAACCGCCTACCGTCAGTAAGCGGAGTGCCCTGCGCATCCTGCGCGGGGCGTTAGCTGTGTGACTGCCAGTTGACCGACACGCCCAGCGAGGGCAGCACTTCTTCCGGACTGAAGCGACGCGTGCCGCGATACTTCTCCGCCAGCGCCGGCTGCTGCACCGGAATACGAATGGCAAACAGATTGTCTTCTGACTGGATCAGTCCCGGCGAGAGCGGCTCGTACACCACCTGATGCTGCTCAAACATCTTCTCCAGCATCGGCGTGGCCGAACTGATCAAATACTCCATCCCGCTCAGCTCTGCCAGCTGTACCGAATGCCATAAGATGTTCAGCGGCAGTTCGGCATCCACTTCAAGGCGGGCCGAATAGCGCGACATTTCCCACACTTTTTGCTGATCAAAAGGCAGCACCATGCCTTCCGGCACTTCCGGCTCGTGCCACGGTAGCAGACGTGCGCAGCCACAAATGCCCTGACGCGCAGTCCAGGCAATCAGCCAGGTGACATCGGAACGATCGAAGCGATCGTACTCCTGTCCCGGCGTGCTGAGTCGCGGCGGAATTGACCAGCCCTCGCCACGCGCAAATACGCTGTAACGATAGGTGCCCAACTCGGCCAGCAAAGAGGACGGCATATCCTTTAGCTGTGTTTGAATTATTTTCATCATGCGCCCCTGACATCCCCATGTTTGCAATGATTTATTAAGCGCCAGCCTGGCGGAGTTTCCGGCGCAGGGTAGACAACTGACTGCGGCTTAGGAACTACTAAAATTAGTAGTTGCCTTTTCGCTATATCAGGCCGATGGCTGCGGCATAACAGGCAATCTGCGTTTTATTGGAAACATTAAAACGCTTTTGCATATTCTTTTGGTGAAAATTTACCGTGTGTTCAGAAATAGCCAGAATGAGGGAAATTTCGGCTGAGGTTTTCCCCTCCGCTGTCCATTTCAATATTTCCAGCTCGCGCTGACTAAAATCATTCGATAACACCACCATTGAGCCGTCATTCAGACGGTCCAGCACACGCAAACTCAGTTCCGCCAGGAAGTGCAGTTGCACCTCCAGCTCAACGCGTCTGTGCTGGGTCTGGCTGGGTTGTTGCGATGCTATAGATAATATACCAATGGCACGATTTAGCGCCATTGCCGAGCATGAAAAGCCACTTACCAGCCCTGCTGCATTGGCTTCTGCCCATAAATTGCCTGCGCCGGTAAATAAATCACGCGTCCACTCCACGCCGCGACCGGGCTGCTGGCAGAGCATTAACACCGGATCCACCGCATAGTAATTTTCACTCTCGTAGCGTTTCACCCAGCTCTGCGGATAGGTGCTAAAGAGAAAAATACGCGGTCGGGTAAAAGGCACCGGATGCTGTACCAAAAAGGCAAAAGCATCAAATCCAAGGGCCTCAACATGTTTTTGCAGCAGCGATTTCAATTGCAGCACTTCGGAAAGCGCCTGAAATTCTTTTTCAGTTTCGCCTCGCCAGACGAAATAATTATCGATGGTCATTATTGCCCTGGCGCTGTTTCACGCCTTATTCATAACAGGGTATCTGTGCCGATTAATGTAAAAAATAAATTAACCAGAGAAAAAATATTGATTGAAACCAGAGCGGCATTGCGGGCAAAAAGTGATAACTACCTTGTTGTCAATATGTTACCCAAATGAGAAATTAAACTATGGTGCGTTTGCCAGCGGCACCATCAGGATGATAAGTCGTGCGAATCAGAATAAGATTTTTCTGAAGAATTTTCAATCGTCCTGTTGATTAAACGCCAGACTTCGCAGATAAAACATTCGCCTCATCATTAATCGCTATTATCTTTGCCATTCCCCTTTTTTATACCGCCCGTCATAATCTTCCTGCTGATTAAGTCCGCAGCGCGGCTTAATTCCAGTTATTTCTGCAGTGTTTCCCTGCTTTGCACCTGTGGCAGACATTTCCGGCACCGTCTTTTCCAGCTACGCTTTAGCAGAGGCGCAAGGTGGCAGGCACCAGCATAGCTCCGCAGGCTGGCGCGATTTCAGCAAACTGAGTGGGACTGACTATGTTAAACCAGCTGGCATTACCCTTTCTGGTCGTGGGCATGTGTACCGCCCTGATGATCGCTAAAGATCTGTTGCGTCACCCGCATCCGCTGGCGGTCATGAATATCATCTGGCCGCTCACCGGGCTTTACATGCCGTTTTTCGGCTGGCTGGCATGGTGGTATCTCGGGCGTAAACCGTCACGTCAGCGAAAACTGGCGCTGCTGCTGCCATCCGGATTAACCGGTTATGCCAGCTGGCAAACCATTTTTATTTCCACCTCGCTCTCTGCCGCCGCCTGTATATTCGGCGACATCATCACCCTGCCAATAGTCACTCTGCTCAAGCATTTTGCAATTAGCCCCGCGCTGTGGTTACAGGCGGTTATTTGCGTGATGATTTCGTTACTGGCGGGATTATTTTTTCAGTTTCTGGCCATTCGCCAGCGGCAACAACTTTCTATTGTCCGTACGTTATTATTAGCGCTGAAAACAGAAACCTTTCCGCTGCTGATTTATCAAACGGGAATCTTTATCTTTATGACGCTGGCCCTAAAATATGTGCTTAATCAACAGCTCAATCCCCTGCTCAGCGCCTTCTGGTTTATGTTACAGCTGGCGATGCTCACCGGATTTATTTTCTCCTGGCCGGCAAATCATTTCCTCATCAAACGCGGATTAAACCCGGCGGTGTAGTTTAGCGACAAAAGCCTGCGCCGCGCATGCCAAGGTGGAAATGGCTGGCATGCGCCGCATTGTAATCCGGCCCCAGCGCATTACCGAAGCTGGCGCAGCCGTTGCGCCATAACGCGTGCAAACCGGCAGCGGCCTGCGGCGGTTGCTGCCAGTTTTTGCCTACCTGCAGCCAGCGCCCGTCCGCCAGCTGAAAGCCCGTGATGTCCCACGCCTCCGCCGTCGCGTGTTCACTGCGGCGTCCTTCCTGGCGGTGATAAATATTGCGGCAGGCGTAACTGCCAACGTGCGCGATGCGGCGCAGCGGCGAGGTAATGCCGGCCTGCTGCAGCGCCGCATTGCTGCGCGTAACATACAGCGTGCTGGCCACCGCCATCGGACAGCTGGCAAGAAAACTGCTGCTCAGCGTGACCTCACCGAAGCGGCTGATGCGCAGCGGCTGATCAATCGGACAATCGCCCTGCAGCGGCGGCACCTCACGGAAACTGACTCTGCCCTGCGCGCTGGCCGCGCGCATCACCGCCAGACACGCGGCCGGATCGCTGCTCAGCCGCTGCAGCTTATAGCGCGTCATCCAGCCCGGCGGATCGGTAACCTGGAGCGGTATAAACGGATTCCACTGTGGCGGCAGATGCGTTTTCAGCCAGGGTAAACTCCACCAGCCGCACAGGGCCAGCAGCACTATCGCGAGCAATGCGCGCACGCTGCCTCACTTTTTCCGGGTTCATCGAAATGACAAGTGTAGAACCCTGCGCAGCGCTGCGTGGTGCAAGCGGCTCATTTGCAGAACATTTACGCAAAATGACGGCACGGCGCGCCATGTAAATATTTACTGACACGGTAAAGCACGCAAAAGGGCACAAAGGTTTAAAAACCATTACCGAGAGTGGCCGCCTTTCCTCTATCTTATGCCCTCTTGCCCTGTGCAACAGCACGTTATTCAACAGCCAGCAGAGCTGACACAACATCAAGACAGGAAAGATATTTTTATGGTTGATCAATCTAAAGCGGCGCCCATTGAGGCCGAACAGCCGGAAAAACTCCGGCGCAACCTGCATAACCGTCACATCCAGCTTATCGCCATCGGCGGTGCCATTGGCACCGGTCTGTTCATGGGCTCCGGTAAAACCATCAGCCTGGCGGGTCCGTCGATCATCTTCGTCTATATGATCATCGGTTTTATGCTGTTCTTTGTGATGCGCGCCATGGGTGAGCTGCTGCTCTCCAACCTTGAGTACAAATCCTTCAGCGACTTTGCCGCCGACCTGCTCGGGCCGTGGGCCGGTTATTTCACCGGCTGGACTTACTGGTTCTGCTGGGTGGTGACCGGCATCGCCGACGTGGTGGCGATCAGCGCCTATTTCCAGCTGTGGTTCCCGGACTTCTCGATCTGGATGAGCGCGCTGCTGTGCGTGTTTGTTTTCCTTGCCCTGAACATCGCCACGGTAAAACTGTTTGGCGAGATGGAGTTCTGGTTCGCCATTATCAAAATTGTCGCCATCGTGGCGTTAATCATCACCGGGATTGTGCTGGTCAGCCTGCACTACCCTTCGCCGAACGGGAGCCACGCGGCGCTGAGCAACATCTGGGATCACGGCGGCATGTTCCCGAAAGGGCTGAGCGGTTTCTTTGCCGGCTTCCAGATTGCGGTGTTTGCCTTTGTCGGCATTGAACTGGTGGGTACGGCGGCGGCGGAGACCAAAGATCCGCATAAAGTTCTGCCGCGTGCCATCAACGCGATCCCGCTGCGCATCATCATGTTCTACGTGCTGGCGCTGCTGGTGATCATGGCGGTGACGCCGTGGAACCAGGTCATGCCGGATCGCAGTCCGTTCGTTGAAATGTTTGTGCTGATTGGCCTGCCGGCCGCTGCAAGCATCGTTAACTTTGTGGTGCTGACCTCCGCGGCCTCCTCAGCCAACAGCGGCATCTTCTCCACCAGCCGCATGCTGTATGGCCTGGCGGAACAGGGCGTGGCGCATAAGGCGTTTGGCCGTCTCTCGGCGCGCGCGGTGCCAACCACCGGCCTGTTCTTCTCCTGCCTGTGTCTGCTGGCTGGCGTGGCGTTGATCTATCTGATTCCGGATGTGATGACGGTCTTCACCATGGTGACCACGGTCTCGGCGATTCTGTTCATGTTTGTCTGGACCATTATCCTGTGCAGCTACCTGGCCTACCGCAAACAGCATCCGCAGCGTCATGCGGCGTCACGCTTCAAAATGCCACTCGGCAAGCTGATGTGCTGGGTGTGCATGGCTTTCTTTGCCTTTGTGCTGGTGCTGCTGACGCTGCAGGAAGATACGCGCCAGGCGCTGATGGTGACGCCACTGTGGTTTGTGGTGCTGACCATGGGCTGGCTGCTACGCCGGCGTAAAGCCTGATCCACCTAAACGAAAAAGGCCCGGTTATCCGGGCCTTTTTCGTTATAAGCGTTCTGTGAATTTGTGCCACGCCTGCGCCAGCGACGGCCGCAGCGAATCTTCCCGCTGTGGTGCTGCTGCCGGCGCTGCGGCGGGACCGAGATTAAAGGTAAAGGTGTAATCCGGCTCTTCCCCCATGCGCAAATCCACGATCAGCGTGTCGTTGCCCTGCTGGCGCATGGCATAAAATCCATGGCTGAACCACGCAACGCGTTCGGCGTGCCACTGGCCTTTAAACGGGGCAAAAAGCGCGGGATGGCGATCGTACCAGCGGATCTGTAAGGGACGATCGGGCGACAGCAGCGACCACCATGCTTCCCCGTAGCGCTGCGGCGTGATAATTACCGTGCGCCACACCAGCGTGTTGAACGCGGTGGGCGTCACCAGCAGTTGCTGCGGCTGCACGGCCTGCTGCGTCAGCTGGTGCTCAATATGTCGGGTAGCAACACTTTGCGCCACCATGCTCCAGCCCAGGTACAGCGTGCTGATGAGCAATCCGGCCTGATTCCAGCGCAGCCCGCACGCATCCCGCCGCCACAGTGCGACGATCAGGGCGAACAGCAGCGGCAGCGTATAGAGCGGATCGATGATGAACATGCTGCCGATGGCGAACGGGTAATCGGTCAGCGGCAGCCCGAGCTGCGTGCCGTACACCGTGGTCAGGTCCAGCAGCGGATGCGTGATCAATGCCAGCCAGATGGCGAGGCACCAGGCGCGCCAGTGCTGCCGGCTGCGCGTCACGCCGGCCACCAGCCAGCCAGGTAACGGTGCCACCAGCGTCAGCCACAGCAGCGCGTGGCTCTCGGTGCGGTGCAGCGTCATGTTGCGGATGGCATCGCCGTGGTCGATAAACACGTCGAGGTCCGGCAGCGTGCCCGCGACCGCCCCCGCCAGCGCCGCCTGCCACAGCGGCACGCGTTTGCCCATTACGGCCACGGTCACCGCCGCGCCCAGCGTTAGTTGTGATAGCGAATCCATGCACTCTCCTGGTCAGCCACGGGGATCAGCGCACGCGGATCCCTTCAATGATCATGCGCTGAACGTTATCCAGCGTCTGGGCAAAAAATTCCGCATCGTTTAGCGTCTGGCCGGTGATGGCTTCCACCTGGGACGCGAAATCAGCGTAGTGCTGCGTGGTCGCCCACAGCAGAAAGAACAGATGCTGCGGCTGCACGCCGGCAATACGCCCTTCGGCGATCCACTGTTCGATAATCGCCGCTTTGTCATCCACCAGCGCTTTTAAATCCCCCGCCAGCTCGCCCTTCAGCAGCGGCGCGCCCTGCAGCATCTCCAGACAGAACAGACGCGATGCCTGCGGGTGGTCACGCGACACTTCCAGCTTGAGACGAATATAGTTGCGGATGGCCACCAGCGGATCCTGGTCATGACGCAGCGCACGCAGCGGCGCCAGCCACACATCAAGAATCTCTTTCAGTACCGCCACATACAGCACTTCTTTTGACGGATAGTAGTAAAGCAGGTTGGTTTTTGAGACGTCCGCGCGCTCAGCCACCTTATCCAGACTGGTGCCGTGAATGCCAAACTGCGAGAAGAAGGCCAATGCCGCTTCCAGAATAGCTGCCCGTTTCGCCGCAACGGCCCGCGATCGGCGTCCTGGCTTTTTTTCATCGCTTTTCACACTGTTACCTCTTCCATCCTGCGAAATCGCATCATAACAAACGCCCTGTTTCCTGCCTAATGCTGTGCCCTGCACCTTTTTCGCTCAGATGACGCATGAAAAACGTGCAATTTGTTTTGACCAGATGGTCTGTTTTGGACCAGTCACTCAGGATTCATTACGTCGCCAATTTTAACTGATTGTTATGTATCACTTTTAAAATTGTGGCACAGGCTTTGCAATTTTGTGATCGAGCGCCGCCCGCAGGATGCGTGCAGGAAGCAACGCAGCGCGTGAAGCAATCCATGTTCAATGCAGAGAGGTTTCACATGAAAATTGGCGTTTTCGTTCCGATTGGCAACAATGGCTGGCTCATCTCCACGCATGCCCCGCAATACAAGCCGACCTTTGAGCTCAACAAAGCGATTGTGCTCAAGGCTGAGCACTATCACTTCGACTTTGCCCTGTCGATGATTAAGCTGCGCGGCTTCGGCGGCAAAACCGAATTCTGGGACCACAACCTGGAGTCCTTCACCCTGATGGCCGGGCTGGCCGCGGTGACCTCACGCATTGAAATCTACGCCACCGCCGCCACCCTGACGCTGCCGCCCGCCATCGTGGCGCGCATGGCCGCCACCATCGACTCCATCTCCGGCGGCCGCTTCGGCGTCAATCTGGTGACCGGTTGGCAGAAGCCGGAGTATGAGCAGATGGGGCTGTGGCCGGGCGATGAATATTTTGCCAGCCGCTACAACTACCTGACGGAGTACGTCACGGTGCTGCGCGACCTGTGGGGCACTGGCCAGAGCGACTTCAAAGGTGAGTTCTTCACCATGAACGACTGTCGCGTCAGTCCGCAGCCGCAGAAGCCGATGAAGGTGATTTGCGCCGGTCAAAGTGATGCCGGCATGGCCTTTTCGGCGCAATACGCTGATTACAACTTCTGCTTCGGCAAGGGCATCAATACCCCGACCGCCTTTGCACCCACTGCCGCACGCATGAAACAGGCCGCGGACAAAACCGGGCGCGACGTCGGTTCCTACGTGCTGTTTATGATTATCGCCGCCGAAAGCGACGAAGCCGCGCGCGCCAAATGGGAACACTACAAAGCCGGCGCAGACGATGAAGCCCTCGCCTGGCTCACCACGCAGAGCCAGCAGGACACCAAATCCGGCAGCGACACCAATGTGCGCCAGATGGCCGATCCGACCTCTGCCGTCAACATCAATATGGGCACGCTGGTCGGTTCTTATGCCAGCGTGGCACGCATGCTGGATGAAGTGGCGCTGGTGGAAGGCACCGAAGGCGTGCTGCTGACCTTTGATGATTTCCTGCAGGGCATTGAAGATTTTGGTGAACGTATCCAGCCGCTGATGGCGTGCCGCCGCGCGCTGATTGACGCCCACAAGGAGGTTGCATAATGAATACCGTCGTTTGTACCCACAGCAGCAGCCAGCCTGCTGTGACTCTGCCGGCGCGCCCGGAAGCCATCGCCCTGCCGCCGGCGCAAAGCGCGCTCATTGTGGTGGATATGCAGAACGCCTACGCCAGCCAGGGCGGCTATCTCGATCTGGCCGGGTTTGATGTCTCCGCTACCCAGCCGGTTATCGCCTGGATTCATCAGGCGGTTACCGCCGCCCGCGCGGCAGGGATGCAGATCATCTGGTTCCAGAACGGCTGGGATAATCAGTATGTCGAAGCCGGTGACGCCGGTTCGCCCAATTTCCATAAATCCAACGCGCTGAAAACCATGCGCCAGCGGCCGGAGCTGCACGGCACGCTGCTGGCAAAAGGCGGCTGGGATTATGCGCTGGTGGATGAGCTGGTACCGCAAGCCGGCGATATCGTGCTGCCCAAACCGCGCTACAGCGGCTTTTTCAACACGCCGCTCGACAGCATGCTGCGCAGCCGCGGTATTCGTCATCTGGTGTTTACCGGCATTGCCACCAACGTCTGCGTGGAATCGACGCTGCGCGACGGCTTTTTCCTCGAGTATTTCGGCGTGGTGCTGGCAGATGCCACCCATCAGGCCGGACCGTCGTTTGCTCAGCAGGCGGCGCTGTTCAACATTGAAACCTTTTTTGGCTGGGTCAGCGATACCGACACCTTCTGCGAGGCGCTGAAGTCGTAACCGCCGTTTCACCTGCACGCTTAATAATAAGGACTCTGAGTCATGCCTAAAACAGTGATTATTCCTCCCGGCACCACGACGCCGATCGCTCCGTTTGTACCCGGCACCTTAGCCGATGGCGTGGTGTACGTTTCCGGTACGCTGCCGTTCGATGCCAACAACAACGTGGTGCACGTCGGGGATGCGGCGGCGCAAACCCGCCACGTGCTGGAAACCATCAAAAAAGTGATCGAGACCGCCGGTGGCAGCCTGCAGGACGTCACTTTCAACTCGATTTTCATCACCGACTGGAGCAACTACGCGGCGGTGAACCAGGTGTATGCCGACTATTTTCCCGGCGACAAACCGGCGCGCTTCTGTATTCAGTGCGGTCTGGTGAAACCCGATGCGCTGATTGAAATCGCCAGCGTGGCACACATTGGCCGGCAGGAGGCGTAATGCATCTGGACATTCAGGGATTAAGCGCGCCCGACGCGCCGACGCTGGTACTGTCGTCCGGGCTGGGCGGCGTGGCCGCTTTCTGGCAACCGCAGCTGGCGGCACTGACGCCGCACTATCGCGTGGTGACCTACGATCAGCGCGGCACCGGTCGCAGCCCCGATACGCTGCCGGAAGGTTACAGCATGGCGATGATGGCAGCGGAACTGGCCGACGCGCTGGCGGAGCACGGCATCGAACAGTATGACATCGTGGGCCATGCGCTTGGCGGGCTGATTGGCCTGCAGCTGGCGCTCGATTATCCGCAGCGCGTGGGACGCGTGGTGGTGATTAACGGCTGGCTGGCGCTGGATGCCCACACCGAGCGCTGCTTCCAGGTGCGCCAGGATCTGCTGCTCAACGTTGGTGTTGAAGCGTTTGTGCGCGCGCAGCCGCTGTTTCTTTATCCGGCCGAATGGCTGGCACGCCATCAGTCGCGCATCAGCGCGGAGGATGTGCATCACGTGGCGCATTTCCAGGGCATGGAGAACCTGCTACGGCGTCTGCACGCGCTGAAATCGGCCGATTTCCGTCCGCACGCCTCGCGAATCACCCAGCCGGTGCTGGCGATATGCAGTCAGGATGACCTGCTGGTGCCGTGGAGCTGCTCGCCGCAGCTGGCGCAGGCGCTGCCCAACGGCAGCCTGATTGAGATGCCGTGGGGCGGCCATGCCATGAGCGTGACCGATGCCGACAACTTTAATGCGCTGCTGCTGCGCTGGCTGGCGG
>NZ_SDFT01000137.1:0-11830 GCF_004916815.1 Pantoea sp. R102 | reverse complement strand
TAATGCAGATATCGCATCCGCCTCTGCGCGTTTTTGTCGGGTGCGCAATTTTGCGCACCGGCACAGGCCGTGACGCCAGCTAATTACGACCAGTGATTAATCAACCTTAAGCCCTCTTAACCGTTTTGTGACAAATCCCTAAAAAATTAAAGTTAAAACATTAGCAACCGATAACTTTAGCGCCTGCGCTGGTGGCGCCAGACCCGTCTCGTCGCAATGGCAAAAAATCTTTCCTTTACACATCATCGACATATTGCAGACCCATCGTCTGCGTTTCCATTTTAATACAACAGCATTCTGGCATTGCGGGGAGATCCAATGTTGAGCTTAAAGAATATGAAGGTCGGCGTCCGTCTGGGCATCGCCTTTGGCTTAGTGGTGGCACTACTGGTGGTGATTGGTATCACCTCAATCATGAAGATCAACAACATTAAGAGCGGCATTACTTCGATTGTGGAAGATCGCTATGTAAAAGTGCGGCTCGGCTTTGACGTGCGCGATGGCGTCAACGATCAGATCAAATACCTGCGCGGCATCGTCATCGATACCACCCGACCGCAGTTCAACGTGCAGCGCTTTCAGCAGCTGGCAGACGCCACCGCCCGTACCAACGCGGCGATGAAGAAGATCGAAGCGATTCAGATTACCGCCGTGGGCAAGAAGAAAATTGCCAGCCTGCTGGCTGCCAGTCAGCAGTTTGAACAGCAGAAAAATGAGGTGCTGGATCTGGTGCGGGCCGGTAAAGCCGATGACGCCAGCTACTACGTACTGAAAAAAATTACCGCCGTGCAGAATGCCTACCTCGACCTGGCGGTGGCATTTGCTGATTCCCAGTCCTCGCAGCTCCAGCAGGAAGGCGCCGGCATTATCGACGATGGCACCACGGCGATTGAAGTCACGCTGGTGTTCTCCGCGCTCGCCATTCTCGCTGCCGTGGTGATGGGCTGGCTGCTGACCCGTTCGATTGTGCATCCGCTGAATGAAGCGGTGACCATCGCCAGCAAAGTGGCTGCCGGCGATCTCAGCTCGCGCATTGAAATACGCAGCAAAGATGAAACGGGCGCGCTGATGCAGGCTCTGCAGGCGATGAACGATAACCTGCTGACCATTGTTTCCGATGTACGCGCCGGATCCGACACCATCGCCGTGGCGTCCAGCCAGATCTCCAGCGGCAACATCGATCTCTCTTCGCGCACTGAACAGCAGGCCAGCTCGCTGGAAGAGACGGCGTCTGCGATGGAGCAGATGACCGCTACCGTGAAGCACAACGCCGACAATGCGCGCGAAGCCAACTCGCTGGTGGCGAAAACTTCCGGCGTCGCCAAAGAAGGCGGTGAAGTGATGGAGCAGGTGATTGTGAAGATGGAGGCGATTGCCCTCTCCTCGAAGAAGATTGTCGATATCATCAGCGTGATCGACTCTATCGCCTTCCAGACCAATATCCTGTCGCTCAACGCGGCGGTCGAAGCGGCGCGCGCTGGTGAACAGGGTCGCGGATTTGCCGTCGTCGCCACCGAAGTGCGTAACCTGGCGCAGCGCTCTGCCTCCGCGGCGAAAGAGATCAAAGTGCTGATTGAAGACTCGGTGGCGAAGGTGGATGAAGGCAGCCGTCTGGTGACGCACGCCGGTTCAACCATTGGTGAAGTGGTCAACAGCGTAAGCAGCGTGGCGGAGATCATGAGCGAAATCACCATCGCCAGCAGCGAACAGAGCAGCGGCATCAGTGAAATCAATCAGGCCATTACGCAGATGGAAGCGGTGACGCAGCAGAACGCCGCGCTGGTGCAGGAAGCGTCCGCTGCGTCTCAGGCGCTGCAGGAGCAGGCCGATCGTCTGGCGCAGTCGATGAGCGTGTTTAAAACCGCTGCGGTTTAAAACAGACAGCCCCGTTCTGCATGCGTCAGACGGGGCCGTTCAGTGTCGCTGGCATTGTTATGGCGGTGCGCATCGGGTCCGGCGCACCGCGCCCTGCTGTTAATTCATCAGCGAATAAGCGATGGAAGAAATCGCCAGAATCCCCACCAGCACCACAAACAGGTTGCTGATTTTACCGCTGTACTGGCGCATCGCCGGGACTTTATGAATAGCGTACATCGGCATCAGGAACAGAATCATCGCAATCACCGGCCCGCCCAGCGTCTCAATCATGCCGAGAATGCTTGGGTTCAGAGTGGCAACCAGCCAGGTAGTCAGCAGCATAAACAGCGTGGTCAGGCGATTCATTTTCTGCGGCGTGATGGTTTTGCCGCGGCTGCGCAGCGACTTCGCTACCATGCCGTTAAAGCCTTCACGCGCGCCCAGATAGTGGCCGAGGAACGATTTAGTGATCGCCACGATGGCGACAATCGGCCCCATCCAGGCAATCATCGGCACGTTAAAGTGGTTCGCCAGATAGGAGAGAATGGTGATGTTCTGCGCCTTTGCTGCCTGTAAATCGGCGGGCGACAGGCTCAGCACGCAGCTGAACACAAAGAACATTACGGTCACTACCATCATCAGATGGGCGCTGGCGAGAATGCGTGAACACTTCTTCTCCGCGCCGGCACCGTACTCGGCGCGTTTCGCCACGGCAAAAGACGAGATAATCGGCGAATGGTTAAAGGAGAACACCATCACCGGAATCGCCAGCCACAGCGTCATCCAGATACTGCTGTCGCTGCCGCTTTGCGCAAACGATAAGGTCTCCAGCGCCGCGCCGTGCCAGTGCGGCACAAGATACGCAGCCAGCAACATCAGCACTGCCACAAACGGAAACACCAGCACGCTCATCGCTTTGACAATCATCTGCTCGCCGAAGCGCACCACCGTCATCATGCCAGCGATCAAAATCAGCGACAGCAGCGCACGCGGCGGCGATACCAGCCCGAGCTGGTGCACAATAAAGCTGTCCACGGTATTGGTGATCGCTACGCTGTACATCAGCAGGATCGGGTAGATGGCAAAGAAGTAGAGCAGCGTGATGATCTTACCGGCGCCGACACCGAAATGCTCTTCCACTACGTCCGTGATATCCGCACCGGTATTTTTGCCGGAGAGCACAAAGCGCGTCAGCGCACGGTGCGCAAAGAAGGTCATCGGGAAGGCGAGAATCGCCATGATGAGTAATGGAATCAGCCCGCCCGCGCCGGCGTTAATCGGCAGAAACAGCACCCCTGCGCCAATCGCGGTGCCGTACAGGCCCAGCATCCACACCGTATCACTCTTGCGCCAGCCGGTAGCTGCCGCCTCCACCGTACCAAGGGTACCGGTTTGTGAGTTATCCATCTGTCTCTCCAAAATTGTCTCAAATGCAGCCGGAACGACGGCTAAAAATTCGCGGCGGCCTGCAGCGTGCGGTCGCTTCACAAAACGCGCCTATGCTACCCGTTTTTGCCCGGCGTGGATTGCCGCAACGCAAGACATGCATCACAAAGGCGGTAAAAATGCGCGAGATGGCGATAAAAGCAACAATAACGCACAAAACACGCACGCAATCGATTGCCTGGGCGCTATTTGACCTGAGAAGCGTCAGGAGTGCAAGACACAGAGCGAAGTGGACGTGAGCGGGAGAATGAAGTGCGGGGATGTTGCCAGCAGCAGAGCGCTGAGGAGGAAACTCCCCCGGCAGCTAGCCTCGGGCAACGCAGCACGTCGCCAGAGGATAACGCCGGGAGAATTGAAAATCAGAACGCCCGCATTCTGTAGAGGGCATAAAGGAAATAGTACGCTGTGATAGTATTCAAATTCATAATCATGTACTTCAGTTTTTCATTTTTATTCAGCAGCGTAAAAATACCTTTAGAATATTTTCCGCGCTTGATTTGATTAATTTCCTGCGCAATATCAGCAGGTGAAAACGAGGCGTGATACATAGCGGTGACAATCTGCATATCCAGTGCCAGCACGCGTTTCGAGATTGCTTTTAAAAAATGGTCGAGATTACCCGACGCGTACTTTTCCACAATCGAATCGTACAAATCGGTGAGCGACTGTTTACGCACTTTCAGTTCGCTGTACTGCACTTTACGTTTCGACAGCGATCCCGCCACATCCTCATAGTGATAAGCCGCGCCTGGGGTAATGAGAAAATTACTGACGCAGCTGAAAAACTTCAGGTTAAACAGCAGGTCCTCACTCATCGAGACGCCTTCCATGAAGCGCAGATGAAGATCGTCAATAATCTGGCGGCGATAACATTTATTATGCAGATAGCCAATGTTGTCGCTCATCTCCAGCTCGCCCAGCACGTAAGGAATATCCTGCTGGCTGAAGAATCCCGCCTGCGAGACTTTGCCGATACGGTTGTCGTTGAGATTGCCGACCATTAAGTCCACCGCTTCGGCCGGCCAGGCATTGAGATTGAGTTTGAAACTCATCAGAAAGTTATCGTCAACCCAGTCATCCGCATCGAGAAACAGGACATATTCCCCGCTGGCCTGCTGCAGCCCGCTATTACGAGCCGCACTGACGCCTGCGTTAATTTGATTAAGCACCGTAACCTGCGGATAGTGAGCAAATTCCTGCAAAATTCTGGCACTGTTATCGCGACTGCCATCGTTGACAACAATTATTTCATAGCTACTGAAGGTTTGATTTAATACGCTTTGCAGCGTACGCCGGATAGTGTTTTGCGCGTTATAGACGGGAATGATAATACTAAATAGCGTTTTTTCATTCATGATAAACTCTCTTTACTGTCTGAGGTTTTGATAGTGCTAAAGAGCTGCCATAGTTTCCTGGGGTTGAAAAAGATCAGATGAATACGCATGACCGGCTGTGCCGGGAAAAAGTAATTCAGCAGGGAGAACGATAAAAACTCGGTTAATACCACGCTCATGGCGGCACCGGTTAAGCCGAAATGCGGCACCAGCAGCAGCGACGACAGCAGGCAAATCACTAATACCGCGAAGGTTTTCTTCACCAGATAGCGATAGCCGTTATATTTAATGATGAAGCGATCCATGACGCTGCTCAGCACCGCGCACATCGCACCGAGGCTGAGTAATAACGTCGGCGCGACCGCATCAAGATATTGCTCACCGTAGAAGTCACGAATAAACCAGCCCGACAGCAGCCAGATCGCCACAATTACCGCAGCGGAAACGCCAATTACCAGCAGATGCAGTTTCTGCGCTTTGACGATCGCCTGCTGGTCATTACGCTCAGCAAAAAACGCCGGATAAAACGACGCCAGCAGCGCACTGGGTAAAAATACCCAGGCGGTCGACAACGTCAGCGCCACGGAAAAAATGCCCGCCTCTTTCACGCCGAGAAAATAAGAGACGCTGATTTGATTCACGCGGGTATACAGCGCAACGGCAATCGCAGAGAAGATCAGCGACATGCCGGACACCAGCATGTAACGCGAATACTTTTTCACGTGGCGCAGCGCCGGAAGCGGTGCACGCCGCTCATACAGCAGAAACAGCGTTAACTTGATGGTGAAAGGAATAAAGGTGGCGAGCACAATCGGGATCGCCAGCCAGGCCGGTTCGAGCTGGTAATAGGAGATCAGAAAGCGCACCGTCAGGCTGATCGTCAGGCCAATGACGTTGGCAATTACATTGAGACGCGCGTTGAGCCTCGCTTCGTTGTAAATATTGACCAGGTCAATGGATGAGAACAGGCAGGCAATGGCTGCCGCGCAGATAAAGACCAGCGCGTCGGCGCTCCACTCCTCTTCCATAATCGCCATGCCGACAATCGACAGCACGCAATACAGCACCAGCACCAGCAGGAAGGTCGCCATCATCAGGCGCAGGCCGGAGTGATGATTCTGCGCGATGCGTTTCAGCAAAATCACATCGCTGCCCATCAGTGCGATGGTCTGAATAAACTGAAATACCAGCATGGCGATGGAGATAATGCCAAAGGTGGTGGGCCCGACGTATTTCGCCACGTAGGAGGTGACAAAGATCAGGCCGAATACCGCAATCAGCTTTTCGGCAATCATCCACATGGAGTTTTTTAATTTGTCTTTCACAACGCCTCCGGTGCGATTATTTCTCTGCCAGCCGGCGCAGCCGTGAAACCAGGCGCGGGCTAATGAAAAACAGCGCAAAGTACAGGCTCCACGGATTAAGTAGCGGTCCGGCGGTGCACCAGCTGCGGAAACTGCGGCGATAGAGCGTGATGTATTCATCAATGAAGGCGCGGCTCAGGCTGTCGCTGTGCAGCCCTTTGTGGATGTAAGACGCCGTGACTTTTAAATAGAGGTGGTAATAGCATCGATAATGCTGGCTCGATAAAAACGCCTTCATGCCGCTGAACGAGCGGGCAAAAGAGAAATGTTTTTCCCGCAGCGCCGAACGCGTGGCGGAGTGCGTGGATTTGACGTAGTGATAAACCACCCGCTGCGTCATCACTACCTGGCGATCCTGCTGCAGATGCAGGTAGTTCATGACAAACAGCAGGTCTTCGAAATTGGCGATCTCTTCGTTGAACCGCAGCCGGTGCTGACGAATGACATCGCCGCGAAACACCTTGTCGCAGATACCGTGGCGCGGATGGTAATAGAGCAGATCGTTAATCGCCGCCGACACCGACAGCGTGTGCGCCTGTTCACGGTTGGCGGGAAAATCCAGCGGGGCACCGTCCGGGTTGAAGTGTTGTGACTCACCCACCACCATCGCCGTTTCATCACTCATCAGCCGCACATACGTAGAGAAGGCCTGGGGCGGCAGGAAGTCATCGGCGTCTAAAAAACACAGCAGCCGGCCGCGCGAGGCGCGAATGCCCCGGTTGCGCGCCGCCGAGACGCCCGCGTTGGCCTGGCTGATAAGGTGGAACTGCGGATAACCGGCGTAGCGCTGCAGGATCGCCAGCGAGTCATCGCTGGAGCCGTCATTAATAAAAATGGCCTCAAAGCGAACCTCATCCTGCTGCAGCAGGCTGTCGATGCATCTTTCCAGATAAGCTGCGGCGTTATACACCGGCACAATGACGCTAATCAGCACGTCGTTAACGGGAGTTTGCATATGACCTCAAAACATAATTTATTGGGGGTTGAACCCGCCGTGACAAAATAAAAATCGATACTGAACCGTTAATGCTTAACGTTTAACGGCCCATGCTTTCATCCGGCTTAACATTAATACGCCGCTGTTTTCAGAGTTTCCTCAGCAAAATATGACCGCCGGAACACGTCTATTTTTTGCTGGAACCAGATAAGAATTTCGCTATATATTCAGGTCAGGTTTATCTGGCGATTTAAAGGGTAAAAACCGCAGGCTACCGCCCCTGGCTTACAGCGACCAGCGTGCCGAAATTCTCTTTGGTGCATTTTCAGGCGTAAAGAAGGGGCGCTGCACTCCGCAGAGTTCAGTGATTTATCAGCCAGTTAGCCCCAACGCTTCCTGCACAGCAACGTATTTATTGCATTGCTGCCGGGTAAAACATTTATCAGATAGAGGCTTATTCGTTATCCTGATCGGCGCTACCTCTCCAGCTATTTTTTGCCGCATCAGGAGAACGGGAACTGCCGACCGCGGTTGAAAAGGTGCATCTTTCGACGGGCCTTCGCAACGAGCGTTACGACATTAACGATATTTGCTGTATGCCCTGCACTTTTATTACGCCGCGATGTGTGTTGCGCGGCGCGAGGTGCAAGTGGCGTTAATTCAGTCCGGCTATCGCAGCCGGACTGCAAATGGCACAAGGCCAAAAATTGCGATCTGATTCAAAACTTTTACCGCATTCTTACCAGGCGCAGTTATAAGGTCAATGCCTTCCAGACCAAAACGGAATTTACTCACTCGCCCCGCCGCCTTATTTCGCGCTGACTGATTAGCATGGATAAAGCGCAACCGCGGCGATTGATAAGGGCGGCGCGCGCTGCTGACCAGGAATAAGAGCAGGGAAACCGGCGGATAAGTCCAGTAGCATCCTAAGCGGTTGTTATCGCAATGGGTTACGCCCTCGCCGTCCCGCTTAAGCAGTAATAATCTTTATTCATTCTGTTGACCTGCTATTTTTAGTAGTCGTCAAGCCCTGCCTCTATAAATTAGCGCCGTGCAGAAAAATACAGATCCTTACCGCATCACAAACTCAACTTAGCGCGATTTCATGCTGCTTATTTTAACAATCAGCGCTTCGCTGACGTGACTTAGGCCAAATATTTTTTTAAAGAAAGCCGGTAAATGCCGATAACGCTATCAGTGTATTTATCAGTGAGCCCGGAAATGATCAGCCTGCAAACCAATCTCTCTGCCCTCAACGCCAGCAAGCAATCTGCCAGAAGTGGCGCGGCGCTGGGCGATGCGATCCGCCATTTATCGTCGGGTATGCGCATCACCAGCGCGCGTGACGATGCGGCAGGTCAGGCGATTGGTAACCGTTTTAGCAGCCAGCAGAACGGCCTGGCGGTGGCGCAGCGTAATACCGGTGACGGCCTGTCACTGGTCGAAACCGCGGAAAGCGCGCTGGATGAGATCAATAACCGCCTGCAGCGGATTCGCCAGCTGGCGGTTCAGGGATTAAACAGCACCAATTCGCAGAGCGACTCAGACGCCATTCAGGCGGAGATTAACCTCAATCTGAAAGAGATTGACCGGCTCAACACCACCAGCAGCTTTAACGGCATCAGGCTGCTGGATGGCAGCGCCGGTAAGCTGGGATTCCAGGTTGGCGCTAATGACAACGAGAAAATCAGTCTCGACCTGTCGGCACCCGGCTTCAGCGTGGAGGCACTGGGACTTAAGGATTTGGTGATCAGCGGCATCAGCGGCAAAGTGACCAATGTCACCACCCTCACCGGCCTCGCCACCAATATGGCGTTCAGCAACCCGGCGATCACCGTGAACTATCTGCCCGCCAGCGGCTCACCGCAGCTGGTGCGCAGCAGTGGTGATAACCGCCAGTACGTGCAGAGCAGCGACGCCGACGGCAAGCCGGTCTATTATCTGGCCGCCGTCAGTGCGCGCTGGGACACCGCCACGGCTGCCGGTAACGTCTCGATTAGCCGCAGCAATCCGGCGCCGCTGTACAGCAACGTCAGCAGCATTGCGTCGCGCACCATCCCGGCGGTTAATTTTCAGGACAGCAGCGGCAGCGCGCTGAGCACCACGCCCGCAGCCACGTTAACGCAGGATAATGGCCAGTATTATATTGAGCAGAACAACAGCTGGTATCCGGCCACGCTCAGCTTTGGCAGCAGCGGCGCGGTAACGGCACGCATGACCGGCGGTGCCGCCAAAACCGACAGTGATTTCGCGACCCTGCCGACCACGGTGACCGACACGCCGGCGATCGACACCAGCACCGCCAGCCTTAGCTTCAGCGATGCCAGCGGCAACGCGGTGAGCAATGGCCGTCTGCTGCGCAGCGGCGGGCAGTATGTAATGGAAGTGGATAACGGCGGCGGCAACTACCAGTATTACAACGCCGCCGTCAGCGCGACCTCGGATGGCACCAGTAACGCCCTGAGCATCGTCGCGACCAGCGCCAGCAGCATTAACAGCTTCAGTGCGGTAAACAGCGTGACCGGTACCTCCTACATCACGCTCGATCCGGCCAATGTGGATGTGCGCTATACCGATGTCGACGGCAACAGCAGTAATGATGTGCTGAAACTCGACGCCGAAGGCAATTACTACATGGATGTGCCGAACGGCAATCTGGATAAAACCGCCACTTTCGTCCGCAGTGACAGCAGCGGCAACCTGATGCTGAAAACCCTGCAGGGCGTGGGTGACGTGCAGATTTACTTCCAGGCGGCTTTGTCGTCAGTTACCGATGCCTCTACCAACTTTACGACGCTGCGCGTGGCCGAGACCGGTTCAGAGATCCGCCTGAAACATCCGGACGATCCGCTCGCCACGCTGGATCGCGCTATCGGGCAAATCGACAGTCAGCGCACCCGTCTGGGCGCCGTTGCTAACCGGCTGCTCTCGGCGCAAACGCTGCAGGGTAACGCGACCGCTGCCATTGCGGCATCGCGCTCCCGTATTGAGGATGCGGATTACGCTACGGAAGTCTCCAGCCTGTCGCGCCAGCAAATTCTGCAGCAGGCCAGCAGCGCCCTGCTGGCGCAGGCTAATCAGCTGCCGCAGCAGGTGCTGAAGTTACTGAACGCCTGATAAAAGGTGTCATCAGGCTTCAGGTGAGGCAGAAGCATCACGCTGCTCACGCACAAATTCGCTGAGCGCCCGCAGCGCCGGCGGCACCAGCCGGTGTCCCGGATAGTAGAGGCACAGCGCACCGAGAGGCACCTGCCAGCCGGGCAGCAGGTGCACCAGTCGGCCCGCCTGCACATCCGCCGCGACCTGCTGTTCCGTCATGCAGGCAATGCCCAGACCCGCCAGCGCCGCCTGGTGGATGGCGCTCATGTCGCTGGCCGCCATACGCGGCTCGCCCTGCAGCCGATAACGCTGCTGCTGCTGGCTCAGCTCCCAGCGGTAAACGCTGCCGTCCGCCATGCGCATACACAGGGTTTGATGCTGCCCGAGCGCCTCTGGCGTCTGCGGTGTGCCCGCGTGTGCGAGGTAGGCTGGCGCGGCCACCACAATCATGCGCATTTCCGGCGTCAGCCTGACGGCAATCATATCGCCCGGCACGTCCTCTGCCAGCCGAATGCCTGCATCGAAGCCGTCGGCCACGATATCCACCCGCTCTTTCTGGCTGTAAATATCGACGCGAATGCGCGGATAGCGCTGCAGGAACGGCAGCAATATCGATGCGTACCACAGCGCGCTGCTCTCCGGCGGCACGTTGAGACGCAGCATGCCGGCCGGATCGCCCGGATCGCTGCCGGCTTCCTCAGCCGCGCTGCGGATCATCGCCAGCGCTGGCACAATTTTCTCGCTGAAACGCCGTCCGGCATCGGTCAGCGCGACGCTGCGCGTGGTGCGGTTGAAGAGCCGCACGCCCAGCCGTTTCTCCAGCGCGGCAACCGCATTGGTCACCGCCGAAGGCGACATCTCCAGCTCGCTGGCCGCCGCTTTAAAGGTGCCGCGCCGCGCGACCGCCAGCACAATTTCCAGTTCAGTCAGACCTGTCCGGTTCATCTATTATTCCGTTTCGCGCAATACCCTTTGCAGGCGGAGGCGGATTATCGCCGCCGGTGGTGCGTGCTACTTTGCCGCCACGCAACATGCAAAGGAGCATAGCCATGCACATGATTGAACACATCTATATCAACGGCCAGTTTGTCACTCCTGACGGCGATGAATGGCTGGATATTATCAAACCTGCCGATGGCAGCGTAATCGGTAAAGCGCGTCTGGCCAATGCGCAGGATGCTGAACGCGCAATTGCGGCAGCCGCGGCGGCGTTTCCCGCCCTGGCCGCGACCACGGTGGCGCAGCGCATCACCCTGCTGGAACAGATGTACCATGCAGTTAACCGTGCCGAAAGCGAGCTGCGCGCGGCGATCCTTGAGGAGTACGGCGCGCCCACCGCACGCTCCGAGTGGATGAGCCGCTATCCGGCTGACGTGATTCTGCAGGTCATTGAAGAGCTGAAACGCTATCCGTTTGTACAACAGGCAGGCCGCGCGCAGGTGCAGATGCTGCCGCTCGGCGTTGCCGGCCTGATCACACCATGGAACAGCAACGCCGGCTTTATCTGCCACAAACTGGCGACCGCGATTGCCGCAGGCTGTACCGCCGTGATCAAACCCAGCGAGTTCAGCCTGTTGCAGACCCAGGTGATCACCAGGGCGCTACACACCGCCGGTTTGCCTGCGGGGGTGTTTAATATCGTCACCGGACGCGGTGCCAGCGTTGGTGAAGCCCTGAGCCGCAGTCCGCAGGTGGCGAAAATCTCCTTTACCGGCTCGACCGCCACCGGCAAAGCGATTTTGCGCAGCGCCGCCGACACCTTTAAACGCGTCACGCTGGAGTTGGGCGGTAAA
>NZ_SDFT01000136.1:0-8486 GCF_004916815.1 Pantoea sp. R102 | reverse complement strand
AACGATATCAGCCTGTACTGCAATCAACACAACGGCGACGATCGCCAGCGCGCGGCCGCACTGCTGGCTGATTTACAGGCGCGCCAGCAACCGCAGGCGCAGCCGTGGAATGGCGCGGTCGGTGCGACTCAGCTGGCGTGGCTGGAAACGCAGCTTATCGAGGCCCGCGCCTGCGGCCAGCAGGTAGTGGTGTTCGGCCATTATCCGCTGGCACCGGGCTACAGCCACAGTCTTCTCAACGGTGCGCAGCTGGCAGAGCTGTTCTGCCGCTATGACGTGCGCGCCTGTTTTGCCGGCCACGATCACCGTGGCGGCTATCACCGCCGTGCGGATACCGTGTTTATAACCCTGCAGGGGATGCTGGATGGCCCGTCGCGCGTGCCCTTTGCGGTGGTGGAACTGACGGGCGAGACGTTGCGGCTGCGCGGATGGGGCGGCGAAATCAGCCGCGAAGAGGTATACGGTGCCGCGCCGATGGCTAGCCGGCCAGGTTAAAACTGTTGTCAATGCGCAACAAAACCTCGGCCGTCGGGACTGATCCATCCAGACACAGGGTGACCCAATGCTTTTTGTTCATATGGTAGCCCGGGAAATAAACCTCGCCATCGACCAGCGAAGCGATCGTCTGCGGCGAGACTTTAATATTGACGATTTCAATCAGGCTATCATCCGGTCGGCCCAGCTTGCTGCTGTGAATCGTCAACAGCGCGCCGAACCACTTTTGATTATCTTTGCGGCGAAAGATGGCGTTTTCAGGAAAGCGCGGCCATAAGAATTCCAGCTCAGTCTGATACTGCTGTTTCAGGTGCTGAACGATCGCATCGGCCTGCGCTGTTTTGAAATGCTTTTGTGGGAAACATTTTTCTGCAATATCCAGCAAGATAGCGTCATGTTCTTCACGAACCTGCCCCACAAAGGCACCGGTGGCAGAAGTAATACGGTGAAGAATGTAATCTTCTCCTGTGACTTTATCGATAATGGTGGCGGCAATGTCACCCTGGGTGGTGATGTTTACCTGCAGGGTGAACTGTTTATTCATTACATCACAGCGGTAGCCGTAATCCGGCCCATCCTTGCGGAAACCGTAAGCCAGCAGCTTTTTCACATTCATTTCCCGGCTGACGAAAAGATGATTTACGTTGTACATTTTCATGCCTGGTTAACGGAGAGGTGTTCACAATATCCGGAGTTTGCTCAGGGGCGTGCGGGCTATTTTAACCGACAGGAGGGATTTTTATGTGCCATAAATCGCTATGACACCCGGCACCGCTTTTTCGCCCTATCACACCGCCAAGAACAACCGCCACCGGACGCTTAACCCAGCCTTACGCAACGCGCGCACATGCTGTATAGTCCGTTTTTTTTCGGAGGAACCATGCTGCCCAACTCATCCACGCGCCTGAATAAATACATCAGCGAGAGCGGAATCTGCTCGCGCCGTGACGCCGATCGTTACATCGAACAAGGCAACGTTTTCATTAACGGCAAACGCGCCAGCGTCGGTGCGCAGGTGTTCGCCGGGGATGAGGTCAAAGTCAACGGGCGGCTGATTGAACCGCGCAACGAAGACGATCTGGTATTAATCGCCCTCAACAAGCCGGTGGGCATTGTCACTACCATGGAAGAGGGCGAGCGTGACAACATTGGTGACTTCGTCAACCACAGTAAGCGCGTGTTCCCGATTGGCCGGCTGGATAAAGACTCGCAGGGGCTGATTTTCCTCACCAATCACGGCGATCTGGTGAATAAAATCCTGCGCGCCGGTAACAATCACGAAAAAGAGTACGTGGTCACGGTGGATAAGCCGATCACCGACGAGTTTATTGCTGGTATGGCGGCGGGCGTACCGATGCTCGGCACAGTGACGAAAAAATGCAAAGTGAAGCGGGAGTCGACCTTTGTATTTCGTATTATCCTGGTGCAGGGACTGAACCGGCAGATTCGCCGCATGGCCAAACACTTTGGCTATGAAGTGACGAAGCTGGAGCGCACGCGGATCATGAACGTGAGCCTGAAAGGTATCCCGCTCGGTGAGTGGCGCGATCTGACGGACGATGAACTGATCGACCTGTTTAAGCTGATTGAGGATTCGTCGTCAGAAGATCAAAAAACCCAGCAGGCACAGGCGAAGAAAAAAGCGGCGACGCCCGCTGCGAAAAAACCGGCCGTCAGCGCACCGAAACAGAGTGACAAAGCGGGTCAGGGCGCTAACCGCAAGCGCTTTACTCAGCCGGGACGCAAGAAAAAAGGGCGTTAAAATCACACCCGCGGCGCCCGCGACCATCACGTATCTTTAGCGCCGCACGCCTTCATTCCAGCCACGTTTTTATTATTTATAACCGGGCGTCAGAATATCTGCGCCCGGTCATGCTTTTTCGCGCAATCAATATGCAAATCCGCTGCATATTCAAAGGAGAAAATGGCATTAGGGATAAATAGTGACTGTGATAATTTTCAGCTATACGCCGAATAGCAGGCGTCACTCACCTTATTTAGCTGAACCTTTTCCAGGGATATAAACAATGCATAAACACCGCCTGGCCGGACTATTACTGGCCTCTGCATCGCTGCTCGCCGGCTTGTCGCTGCACGCTCGCGCCGCTGATGCATCCATTCCCTCACTGGCCGGTAAACGTATCGGTATTACCGTGGCCGGTACCGATCACTACTGGGATCTGAAAGCCTATCAGGGACAAATTGATGAAGTAAAGCGGCTGGGTGGCACGCCTATCGCGCTGGATGGCGGACGCAAAGAGTCACAGCAGATCGCGCAAATTCAAACGCTGATTGCACAAAAACCGGATGCCATTATTGAAACGCTGGGCACCGCCTCAGTGCTGGAACCCTGGCTGAAAAAAATTCGCGACGCCGGCATTCCCTTATTTACCGTGGATACCGCCAGCCCATCCAGTATTAACGTCACGACCTCCGATAACTTTTATATTGGCGAGCAGCTGGCATTAAAACTGGTCAATGATCTGCGCGGCGAAGGCAATATTCTGGTGTTTAATGGTTTTTATGGCGTGCCGGTGGTGGCGATGCGCTATGACCAGTTAAAAGCCGTGCTGAAATGGTATCCGAAAATTAAAATCATTCAGCCCGAACTGCGCGACGTCATTCCCAATACCGTGCAGGATGCCTATGCGCAGATTAGTCAGCTACTTAACAAGTATCCGCAAGGGTCAGTACAGGCTATCTGGGCGGCATGGGACGTACCGCAGATTGGTGCCACTCAGGCGGTTGATGCTGCCGGTCGCAGTGAAATCAAAACTTACGCCGTGGACGGCAGCCCGGACGTGGTCTCGCTGGTGAAAGATCCGAAATCCAGCGCGGCGGCGGTGGTGGCGCAGCAACCCTATCTGATCGGACAGACTGCGGTACAAAATGTGGCGAAATACCTTGCCGGCGATCGTTCACTTCCGCCTGCCACCTATGTTCCGGCCATTCTGGTCACCAAAGAGAATGCGGCGCAGGCGCAGCAAACGCTGGGCCAGAGCGATGATAAATAAGACAGTGCGACTGCAACTGCGCCAGATCAGTAAAGCCTTTGACGGCATTCCCGCGCTGCAGGCGGTATCGCTTGATGTCCACGCCGGCGAAGTGCATGGGCTGATTGGGCATAACGGAGCCGGAAAATCGACGCTGATCAAAGTGCTGGGCGGCATCCACGCTGCCGATGAGGGCAGCGTGACGCTGGAAGGCCGGCCACTGGTGTTGACCAGTCCGGCTCAGGCACAACAGCAGGGCATCGCCATTGTTCATCAGGAGCGGCTATTGCCAGGCACGCTGACGGTGGCGGAAGCGCTGCTGCTCGGTAATGAGCCACGGATTGGCAGCACACCGTTTATCGATCGCCGGCGTATGCGGCAGCAGGCGCGGCAGCTACTGCAACAGCACTTCGATCTGCAGATCGATCCCGATGCGCTGATCGCCGGGTTAAGTGTGGCGGAACAGCAACTGGTGCAGATCTGTCGCGTATTACAGCGCGCGCCGCGCGTGGTGGTACTGGATGAACCGACCGCCGCGCTGGCGCGCCACGAGGTGCAGGCGCTGTTTCGCGTTATTGAACGTATGCGTCAGCAGGGGATCGCACTGATCTACGTTTCTCACTATCTCGATGAAATCCAGGCGCTGTGCCAGCGGGTTACGGTGCTGCGCGATGGTAAAGACGTCGCGCATTTTACCGGCGACGCCCTTTCTCCGCAGGCGCTGATTAATGCCATGATCGGTGAGACGCAGCAGGCGATTGCACCGCGCGGTCTGCCACCTGACGGCGAGCTGGTGCTGACCGTAGACGCCCTGAGCGCGCCGGGTCGCTTTCACAATGTTTGTTTCAGCGCACGACGTGGCGAGATCGTTGGCATTACCGGCCTGCTGGGCTCCGGAGGGAAGGCGTTAATCAGCGCACTGTTTGGTCTGGAACGTGGCGTGAGCGGGACGCTGCGCGTAGGTGAGACGCACGGCGTACCGGCTTCGCCACATGCCGCGGTGAAACGTGGCATCGCGCTGGTGCCGGAAGATCGCCGCGCCAACGGCATCGCGCTCGATGTGAGCCTGCGCGACAACATCACCCTGACGACCGTGCAGCGCCTGCTGCGCTGGGGCGGCGTCTCCGCAACCGCCGAGACCGTGCTAGTGGCGGACAACATCCGCCAGCTAGTGATCCGCACACCGGGCCAGTTGGCACCGCTGCGTCAGCTATCCGGCGGAAATCAGCAAAAAGCGGTGCTGGCGAAATGGCTCAACACCCACGCCACGCTCTATCTGCTGGATGAGCCCACGGTTGGCGTCGACATTGCCGCCAAGGCCGCCATTTATCAAACCCTGCAGCAGCTGGCGGCTGCAGGGGCGGTGATTATCCTGTTTTCCACCGATCTGCTGGAACTGCAAACGCTCGCCGACCGCATTATTGTGCTGGCGCGCGGCGAGCAGGTCGCCACGCTGTCCGCCCGGCACACCAGTCATCAGGAGATTCTGTCCCTGGCTTCCGGCACGGGCGCATTGACGGAGCAAATCCTATGAGTGAACTGAGCCAACCGGCGGTGGTGACGGCGGCAGGCAAACCGCAGGGGCAGCCGTGGCTGCAGCACGTCGCGCTGCTGATTATTGTACTGGTGCTGGCGGTATTTGCCTGGCTGTCGCCTATTTTCCTCAGCGTGATCAACCTTGGTAACGTATTGCAGCAAACGGCGGTGGTGGGAACGCTGGCGCTGGGTCTGACGCTGGTGCTAAGCGGTGGCGGTGTTCAGGGGATTAGCGGCGGCATTGATTTATCCATTGCCGCTAATATGGGGTTGTGTGCCGCGGTATTCGCGGCGCAGATCGCTGAGCAACACTCTGTCACTTATGCGCTGCTGCTCACGCTGCTCACCGGCATCGCCGTGGGGATATTCAATGCCCTGGCGATTGTCTGGCTTGGTATTTTGCCCCTGCTGGCGACGCTGACCAGCATGAACATCGCCATGGGACTGGAGATGGTACTGAGCGGAAACGCGTCGATTTCAGCCAGCAGCGCGCTGCAAAACCTGCTGATAGCCAGCGGACCACTGGGCGTTTCCTGGCTCGGCTGGGGATTTCTGCTGCTGGCGTTGAGTGCACTCGCGCTCAGTCGTTTCACCGCGTTTGGCCTGCGCCTGCAGGCGGTGGGTAGCCATCCGCAGGCCGCCAACGCGGCGGGCATTAGCGTGGCGCGCTATCAAAGTCTGAGTTATGTGCTGTGCGGCTTCAGCGCTGCACTGGCAGCCATTGCCTCGGTGGCGCTGCTCAGCGGCAGTTCGCCGGGCGCTAACGACAATCTGCTGATGGTGATTGCCGCCGCGCTGCTCGGCGTGGTGTTTTCGCGTCGCCTGGTGCCGACCCTGGGCGGTGCACTGATCAGCGCTCTGTTTCTGAGTCTGATAGCCAACGGCTTTCAGTTGGTTAACGTCTCAAGTTACTGGATTAACGGCGTCGAGGGTGTGCTCATCCTGCTGGTTGTGGCGCTGACCGCGCTACTGCGGCGCCGTCAGGCGGGGAGGGCATCTCATGTCTGAACTGAGCCTGAGCGGTAAAAAAGTGCCGGGGCTGTTGCGCAGCCTGATGGTGCTGACCTTTGTTGCGCTGCTGCTGTTTTTCATCATCGCCGCGCCCGCGTTTGCCACTGTCGCCAACATTCGTAGCGTGCTGCTGAATAATGTCGCACCGCTGGCGATTGTGGCGCTGGCCATGACGCTGGTCACGCGTATCGGCGCGATCGATCTGTCCGTCGGTACGGCGATTGATATCGCCTGTCTGGTGCTGGTGACGCTGGTACTGCATCAGGTCGCGCTGCCGCTGGCGCTGTTGGGCGCGCTGATGGCGGCACTGCTGGTAGGCGTGTTCAACGCTTTTCTGGTGACACAACTCGGCGTTGAGCCGTTTCTCGCCACGCTTGGCACGCTGTTTATTGGTCAGAGCGTACAGCAACTGTCGTCCAACGGTGGGCAGCCGGTCTATCTGCTAAGCCAGACGCTGCCGGCGGGTTTTACCGCTATTGGTCACGGCACGCTGCTTGGCGTTCCACTGCCGCTCTGGCTGTTGCTGGGCGTGGTGCTGGTGCTGTATCAAATGTTGCACCGCAGCGCCAGCGGTCGCGCACTGCGCATGATGGGTGAACAGCTCAGCGTAGCGCATCATTCTGGCGTGGCGGTCAAACGTCTCACCGCGCTGGCATTCATATTCAGTGCACTGGTCGCCGGTATCGTCGGGTTAATTCTCGCCGCCAATGTCAAAGCCTGGGTACCGTTATCGGGCAATGCCTATCTGCTGAATGCCATCGGTGCCAGCTTTATTGGCGCGACCTTCGCGCCTTCGCGCCGCCCGAATGTGCCGGGTACGCTGCTGGGGGTCGTGCTGCTGAGTTTCATCGCCAACGGACTGTTGCTGGTCGGCTGGAACTTTTACTGGCAGCAGGTGGCAACCGGCGCACTGATCTTTGTGGTACTGGCCGTGGGTGCGCTGCGTGCGCGTCGCCCTGTCTGAGGAGGGTAACGGATGCCTTCACCGTTTTTACTGTTTGCGTTCATGATGAATGTCCCTGGTCATCTCTCTGCCGGATTGTGGCGACATCCCCAGGATCAGGCGCATCGCTATACCGAGCTGGATTACTGGACGACCCTCGCGCGGCAGCTTGATACCGCAGGTTTTGATGCGCTGTTTATTGCTGATGCGCTGGGACAACTGGATGTATGGCAGGGCAAGCCGGACGCGGCGTTGCGCCTGGCCGCTCAGATGCCGGTGAACGATCCGCTGCTGGTCTCAGCCATGGCAGCCGTCACGCAGCACCTCGGTTTCGGTATTACGGTCTCTGCCACCTACGAACATCCTTATTTGCTGGCGCGCAAGTTCACGACGCTTGATCATCTCACCCGCGGGCGTATCGCCTGGAACGTGGTGACTTCCATGCTTGATTCCGCGGTGCGCAATCTGGGTTTGACCCGGCAGCTGCCGCATGATGAGCGTTACGATCGCGCACAGGAGTTTCTGGATGTGACCGCGAAGCTGTGGGAAGGCTCATGGGAGGAAGATGCGGTTAGCCGCGATAAAGCCAACAGCCTGTATAGCGATCCGCAAAAAGTGCACGCTATTCAGCATTATGGTCGCTGGTATCAGGTGCCGGATGCACATCTCAGTGAGCCCAGCCCACAGCGCACCCCGGTGCTGTTTCAGGCTGGCACTTCGGCACGCGGTGCGCAGTTTGCTGCCCGTAACGCAGAAGTCATTTTCCTCGGTGGCGTCACCGCGCAGGCGATTGCCAGCGATATTCAGCGCATTCGTCAGCTGGCCGTGGCAGAAGGGCGCGATCCGGCGTCGCTGCGTTTTGTCACAGCCATCACGGTGATCACGGCCGAAGATGATGCCGCCGCCCGGGCCAAACTTGAGGATTATCAGCAATACATCAGTGAAGAGGCTGCGCTGGCGCTCTTCTCGGCGTGGACCGGTATCGACTGGTCGCAGGAGGATCCGGACATGCCGCTGGCCTTTCGCGAAACCGACGTCTGCCGTTCGGCGCTGGCCAGCCTGACGCGAATTGACGATCAAAAACGCTGGACGCTGCGTGAGGCAGCACGCTACATCGGTATCGGTGGTCTGCATCCGTTGCTGGTGGGCGGCGGCGAAACCATTGCCGATCGGCTGGATCAGTTTGCGGCAGAATCGGGCGTGGACGGCTTTAATCTGGGCTGGGCTATTAGCCCGGGCAGCTTCAACGATTTCATTGCCTGGGTCATGCCGGTGCTGCGCCAGCGCGGGCGGGTGCGTCCTCAGCCAGCACAGCCGTTAACCTTGCGTGAACGTCTCACGGGTCAGCCGCGCCTGGCAGCTGACCATCCGGCAACGCGCTTCCGCCGCCCTTAGCTCCACGCATGGCGCGGCGGCGGCGTGCCGTTGAGATAATAATTACCCACGTGGTAATACTTCCAGCGCACCGGATCGTGCAGCGTATGGGTGCGCGCGTTGCGCCAGTGGCG
>NZ_SDFT01000135.1:0-1593 GCF_004916815.1 Pantoea sp. R102 | reverse complement strand
TGCGGTCGCCGTGAACGGTGACCCTACAAAATGGGGCATGCTGCGGGATGCGCAGGGATGCGGTCGCCGTGAACGGCGACCCTACAAGAATGGGGCATGCTGTGGGATGTGCAGGGATGCGGTGATGGCACGTTTTTCTGTAGGGTGCGCATTCATGCGCACCGCTGCCGACACTGCGTTCAGCCAAAGCTCGATCTCATTTACCCTAAATGATTTTTTATCGATCCCGCCCGCGGCCAGAACTGTGAAGCGCCGCGCACTCCGGCTTTATTAAGAACAAAAATTAAATAGCCGCGCTAAAGCCAGGCCATTGTGCTGCCGAAAAGGTAAAAAAGTATTATCGATTTCTCTTCAGTCTGCGTTTTGCAAGGACTCACACATGCGTAATAACCAGCCCATCACCCAGCGTGAATTCGTCTTCGACGATCGCGCCACGCTGATGTCGACCACCGATCTCAACAGCCACATCACCTACGCCAACGACGCCTTTATTGAGGTCAGCGGATTCAGCCCGGAAGAGGTCAACGGCCAGCCGCATAACATGGTGCGTCATCCGGATATGCCGCCGGAAGCGTTCGCCGATATGTGGAGCACGCTGAAGCAGGGCGAACCCTGGACCGCGCTGGTCAAGAACCGGCGCAAGAATGGCGATCACTACTGGGTGCGCGCCAATGCTATTCCGGTAGTGCGCGAGGGCAAGCTGCAGGGCTATATGTCGGTACGCACCAAACCGTCGGCGGAGGAGGTCCGTCAGTGCGAGGCGCTGTACCGTGATTTTCGTGAAGGGCGTGCCAAAGGGCGTCGCTTTCATAAAGGGCTGATTGTTGGCAGCGGCTGGCGGCGACTGACTTCAGTGCTGAAAACGTTGCCGCTGCGCTGGCGCATCCGCAGCACGCTGATCGCGCTGCTGCCGTTGTCGGTGCTGAGCGTCTGGCTGCTGGGCATGGCACCGCTGGCGATCGGCTGCTTCAGCGGCGGCATGGCCGGACTGCTGCTGCTGGCCAGCCTGTGGCTGGAGCATCAAATCTCGCGCCCGATGGAGCGCATGTGCCGCCAGGCGCTGAGCGTGGCCACCGGCGCCAGCCACAAAGTCGAGCACATCGATCGGGTGGATGAGATCGGCATGACGCAGCGCGCTATCGGCCAGTTGGGCCTGATGTTCCGCTGGCTGGTGGATGACGTCAGCGGCCAGGCGATCAACGTCCTGAGCGCCAGCGACGCCATCGCGCGCAGCAATGATGAACTGAGCCGTCGCACCGAGCAGGCGGCGGCGAACGTGCAGCAAACGGCGGCGACCATGAACGAAATGACCGCCACGGTCAAAAGCAACACCGAAACCGCCAGCGAAGTGAATACGCTGTCGGCCAGCACCAGCGCAGCGGCGATCAAAGGCGGTGAAGTGATGCAGGAGATGGTCGGCATGATGGCGGAAATTGCCGACAGCTCGAAGCGTATCGCCAACATCACCAGCGTGATTGACGGCATCGCTTTCCAGACCAATATTCTGGCGCTGAACGCGGCGGTGGAAGCGGCACGTGCCGGTGAGCAGGGTAAAGGCTTTGCGGTGGTAGCGGGCGAGGTGCGCAGTCTGGC
>NZ_SDFT01000134.1:0-32986 GCF_004916815.1 Pantoea sp. R102 | reverse complement strand
CTCGAGCTGCTGGCTGAAAACAATCGATTGCTGATTATCCCAGGCGCCCTCGATCCAGTCGGTGGCAGACAGCCGCACGCCAACCGGGATTTCCGCCGGCAGCGCAGCGCGCAGCGCCTTGAACACCTCAAGCGGAAAACGCAGACGGTTCTCTAATGAGCCGCCATATTCATCGCCACGCTGGTTGCTGAGCGGCGACAGAAACTGGTGCAGCAAATAGCCGTGCGCAGCATGCAGTTCGACCAGCTGAATGCCGATGCGTACCGCGCGCAGGGCGCTATCGACAAAAGCCTGTTTCA
This sequence comes from Pantoea sp. R102, assembly GCF_004916815.1. Lineage (NCBI taxonomy): Bacteria > Pseudomonadati > Pseudomonadota > Gammaproteobacteria > Enterobacterales > Erwiniaceae > Pantoea > Pantoea sp. R102. The sequence continues at coordinate 32,687 of NZ_SDFT01000134.1, read as the reverse complement.
GCTGCGCCAGATCCTGTTTGCTGAGTGCGGCCGGCGGACGCTCATCCTGTGCAAACGGCTGCGCAGACGGCGCGACGGTCTGCCAGCCGCCGTGTTCCTTAGAGAGCTGCGCACCGCCTTGCCATGGCGGTGCACAGGATGCTTTGCGCCCGGCGTGACCCAACTGAATGCCAATCGGCAGGGTAGCGTAGCGCCGCACGTCCTCCAGCACGCTGGCCAGCGCGGCTTCAGTGGCGTCGTCCCATAACCCCAGGTCGCCCGGCGTGATACGACCAATGGCTTCCACCGCCGTCGCCTCGATAATCAGCAGTCCCGCGCCGGAGAGCGCCAGCTGGCCGAGATGAATGCGGTGCCAGGCCGTTGCCTGACCTTCTTCCGCTGAGTATTGGCACATCGGTGCAATCACAATGCGATTTTCCAGCGACAACTCGCCAAGCTGCGTCCCGCTAAACAGTAAACTCATGCATACCTCATATCCGCACGTTAATGACTCCCTACAGCATAGGAGCTGCAGCCGGATTTGCAGCAATGCCAGATGTAAGCGGCAATGACACCCATTAATTACAACATACTATTAGTCATTGATGTAATGGTGCCTGATTCGGCTAACGTGCCGGTAAAGCTGACTAGCGCCATTAATTCAAACCAGGGGCTGAGGCTCAACAGAATGCAAGCTAAGGCTAAGGAATTCTGGACAGGCGTAAACCCAGCGGCCCAAAATAACTCCTCATGTTAAAGAGGGATCTGATTAAGTATTATCGAATCATCGGCTAATCAAAGGAACTGTGAAATGGATGAAGCACTACTCGCAATGATGCGTTCAAATGGGCGCAACAGGGCCTGGGCAGAATCGATGGTCAATCTTGAAGCCCGTAAGCTGATTGAAACGGCTAACCGTGAAGCCGGGTTTCACATCAGGGATGGACTTACACGACTCCAGTTTGTGCAGGAAATAAGGGATGTGATTGAAGAGCAGTTCTCGATTGCCCGGCGAGCAAAGTCTGATGAAGAGTGCATGGCCTGCGTAGAAAACCTCAGGGCAGAGACCGAAAATCTTGCAGAGCAGGGGCAAATGCTGCGCAGGAATACTGCGAAACTTTACGCCAAAGTGGAGTTCGTCCGGGAAAATAACAAAATTGTCGGTTATGTGATTTCTGCTGTTCATATTGTGGTATCAGGTGCAGCGCTGTTTGGCGGAATGATCATGATGTCGACAATGACTCCTTTAGGAATACTTGCCGGGGCGATACTTTTTGTTGATGGTATTAATGGGATCACAAAAGAGGCCAGCCATCTTCGTTATGGCGATCAATCCAAATCAGAGGGAATATTTGCAGACAGTTCTATGGAGGCTGCTAAGTATCTGGGTTTTAAACCTGAATCAGGGCTGGCATTTTATAATGCAGTAACCTTGAGTGCTAGTGTTTATAGTATTTTTGGTCTTGCAAGAAAGTCTGGTGCGTGGCGATTATTCAGATGGCTTCCTCGGGATTATTACCGAAAAGTTGAAACCATGAGCAAACCAAAATTAATGATGAAAATTGTCGGTTATGGTGTAAAAGCAAAAGTCATTTTTGACCTTTTGACCCCTGAGAATAACTGAACTTAACTCCGATTTATTCTTTTATAACGCCAGGATTTATAGGTAAGCACCGGCGGTTGTACAAATATTGCAACCGCGATACCGCAAAGTAGCCCGACAGAGCCAGCGAAAAGGTTTTCAGCTGAACCAAACAGAACCAGCAAAACAAAAACGGCAATGCAACCCGTTACAACACAAATCGCTATGATAAAGCGATTTGCCAAATCCTGGATGGTATCACCCATTGAACCACCATAATTTTCGGTATTATTTTTAATTTTCTGGATATCTTTATGACTGAAGCCGGACTCCAGCAGTGATTCTTCGCTAATTTTCATGGATTTCATCCTTAAAATTCACCATAACATCACCGGTAAGTTTACCCGAAAACAGGCGATAAATCGCCATCTGCGAATCATGTTTCGATGTTGGTTATTTTGCATTTAAAACAGCAGCTTACGTCATTAGTCTGGCTTGCTGGTTGTTTGTGATCGAGTTATCAGAGAAGCAGCACAAAACCGGCAGCGATGACCGGCGGCAGCAACACGAACGGCAGTACGGACAATTCTTCACTGAACGCATAGCCGGCTTTGTTGATACCTGTCCACATGTTGATGAATGCGATTATCACCCAGACGGCGATGAAACTTTTCGTGGTTAACTCACTGGGAAAGGGCCCTAAATGCCAGAGCCATCCAAATGCCAGGAAGATGCCAAATAGCGCAAAGCCACAGATAAGGATGACAACGGTGTGCATTTCCGGCGCTCCTGTTTGCATGGTAAAGCGACCGGCGAGCGATCCCGCCGGTCACGGCTGTTATCCTTCACACGACGGTGCTTTCGCTGGCGTCAGAAGATCGGACAATCCAACCCGATGTAGCATTTCGGCGCGCAAACGGTCGATGACCGCAAAGCCGATATTCGCGCCGTCTTCGGACGGATCGTTATGCACACGAAATGGACGCGTACCAAACGGCATACCGACAACATCGGTTATCTGTGCTGCAACGCGCGCGGGATCGGCATCCTCCGGCACTATCCCCGCAAAGGCCTTTTGCACAACATCGCCGAAACCGGCATAAGGACCTGCTTCATACTCCGCGACACGCCCGGTGTCTGCAGGACTTCCTGAATGGGCAAAATGGTTCGTTCCTTTGGTAAAGGCTCCCGGCACGATGATTGTCGTCTCAATGCCGAATCGGCTGAGCTCGCGCGCATACTGAACGGCAAGCGTATCCATCGCCGCTTTGGCGGCAAAGTAAGGGGCCAGATAGGGCGGTGTGCCGCCGGTCACGCTGGAACTGGAAATCCAGACCAGCAGGCCTTCACGGCGGGAGCGCATATGCGGCAGTATGGCCCGGTTGACGCGCTGCGTTCCCAGCACGTTAACGTCATATTGCTGGGCGAACTGCTCTGGCGTGAAGGCTTCGGCCGGGCCGAACATCATGTGGCCAGCATTGTGTACCACCACATCAAGCTTCCCGGCGTCGGATATTACCGTTTCAATGGCAGCATCAACCGATATGTCGCTCTGAACATCAAGTTCCAGCGGCCGGAGGTCAATTCCTTCCCGCGTGGAAAGTTCGCTTAACTGGCGGACATTTGCGGCATTACGACCCGCAATATCCCGCATTGATGCATAAACGGTATGGCCAGCACGAGTCAGCGCTTCGGCAGTCATGCGACCGAAGCCGCTTGACGATCCGGTCACCAGGATAATCTTCTGAGACATAACAGTACTCCTTTGACTCAATCTGCAGTTTGCGGCTCAGACCATTCCGCCATTGGCGCGCAGGATCTGTCCGTTCATCCAGCTGGCCTGTGGTCCGGCGAGGAACGAAACAACACTGGCGATATCCTCAGGCGTGCCGAGGCGTTCCAGCGGATTCATTTTGGACATGCGCGCGATCAGTTCATCGCTTTTCCCGTTGAGGAAGAGGTCGGTCGCAGTCGGACCGGGCGCGACGGCATTGACGGTGATGCTGCGTCCGCGCATCTCTTTGGACATGATGGTTGTCAGTGTTTCGACGGCCGCTTTGGTCGCGGCATAGACGCCATAATTCTCAAGCTTAAGCCCGACAACCGACGTGGAGAAGTTGATGATGCGCCCACCAGAACGCAGGCGGTTTGCCGCTTCGCGCAGGGTGTTAAACGTCCCCTTCAGATTGATGTCAATCTGCTTGGTAAAACTCTGATCGTCGGCGCTGGCCAGCGGAGACAACATCATTACGCCGGCATTATTGACGAGCACATCAATACCACCAAACGCAGATTCGGCTAAATCGAACATGCGTTTGACCTGGCTGGCATCAGCAACGTCCGCCTGCGCGGTGATAGCTCTGCCACCGGCGGCTTCGATCTCCTCAACCACGGCGGCAGCAGCCTCTGCGTTGCCGGCATAGTTCACTACGAGGGCAAAGCCGTCCGCAGCAAGCTGCCTGGCAATGGCGGCACCAATTCCGCGGGATGCACCGGTTACGATTGCAACTTTCTCTGAAGCAGACATAGATATTCTCCCATTTTCGCGCGGTATCGCGCCTGAACACGGAGAAAATTTAGCACTTTAGATTTTCCGAATAATCAGTCATTATCTGGTATCAGAATCCGATAATAACGAACAATACCATGGACAGAATAGATACGATGCGCGTATTCACGCGTGTGGTAGCGCGCCGCAGCTTCACAAGGGCGGCGGAAGATCTTGGCCTGCCACGTTCGACCGTAACGGACGCGATTAAGCAACTTGAGTCGCGCCTCGGGATTAAGCTGCTGGAGCGCACCACGCGTCACGTCAGCCCGACGCTGGACGGTGAAGCCTATTACAAGCGCTGCGTTTCTATACTGGACGATATCGAGGATGCCGAGGGAGCGTTTGCCGGCGCCCGGCCGAAGGGATTGCTGCGTGTCGATGTTCATGGCACGCTGGCAAGACATTTTGTTCTGCCGCACCTACCTTGTTTCCTCGAAGCTTATCCTGATATCGAAATCTATCTTAGCGAGGGTGACCGGCTGGTCGAGCTGGTGCGTGAGGGAATTGATTGTGTCCTGCGTGTCGGAACGCCGCAGGACAGCGATATGATCGCACGCTGCGTCGCCACGCTGGAAGAGGTCACGGTCGCTTCGCCCGGTTACGTCTCCCGGTTCGGGCTTCCGTCGGATCCGGATGAACTGCATTCCGGCCACAGGATGATCGGATTCCGCACCACGGGCAGTAGCGGCATACTCCCGCTGGCATTCAGGGTGGACGGCAAGCGCATCACCACGACGATCAAAACTTCAATTACCGTTAATGCGGCTGATACCTTTGTATCCGTGGCGCGCATGGGTCTCGGCATCATCCAGGTGCCGCGTTATCACGTGGAAGATGATCTGAAGACGGGGGCGCTTGTCGAATTGCTCAAAGCCTTTCCACCTGAACCGTCTCCCGTCTCTGTCCTGTATCCGCGCAACCGACAGCTATCACCCAGAGTCAGGGTCTTCATCGAATGGCTAAAAGATCTCTTCCTGCAGCACGACGTGGATAGCAATGCCGGCAAGTGATCTGTGTGAAAATCGAAAACGGTGCAGAGACGGCTGGCGCCGTCACAGATTACACAAATATTGATAGAGCTCCGCGTCCCGCTGATCCGGCGTAAAGCGCGGGCAGCGGTGGCACTGCTGGCTCAGCGTGCGGTAGTGCTGCAGTAAACCAAGCTCACGCAGCATGCGCAGCCAGCCCATCGGGCCATAACACTGCTGCTCATAAATTTTGTCGCGGATGCTTTTCACGTCCACGCGCAGCAGCGTGGCGTTAAGGTCACTGTAATCCGGGTGCTTTTTGGTGCCGCCGACCTGTTTGAACAGGAAATTGCGCTCGTAAAACGCAGCAACCTTCTCTTTGACCTGAATAAAGATGTCATCCACCTGTTCAATGAAAATGGTGTAGATCATGATTTTCAGGTACAGCATAAACACGATGTTTTCACTGTCTGCCTGATAGCGTACCGACAGCGTGCCAAGCTCTACCACTTTGCGCTTTTCCAGCTGCAGGGCGGCCATCTCTTCACGAAAAAGTTTGCTGCACGGCAGACGGTTATTGTGATTGGCGATGACGCTTAGCGTGCCGAGGATATCCTGGCCTTTGCGGGCGAGAAACAGCGTGCTTTCCGGATTCAGCAGCCCTTCGTTATAGAGAAAAATTGAGCGTTTTTCCTTAACGATTCCACTGCGCCGGTACTGTTCGTTGGTCACCTCCATCCCTTTAAGGAAGTCAATCAATCCGCTTGCCGGTGTAATGCTAATGCGCTGATCGATACCATTAAGTATCCTGCACATTCTGTGGGTTCTTTTTGTCAGTACGCCATCAGAGATAGCGCTGCTAATCACTGATTTCCTTGTTAAATGCACTGTAATCCTCAACCAGTCCACATTAAAGTTTCGCTAATATAATAAATATAATTTAATGATTGAATAAATTTTTGCTGCAAATTTAGATCTTCAGAAAAGCGTGGCGGCAGGGGATAAGGCGCGTTACAGGGGAGAAAATACCGGCGGTAACAACCGGAACGATAGCAGGGATAATGATTAGCGTGATTTAATATTCGTAGTCGAACAAACAGCATGGCGCTGGCTGATTTCAACGCCTCGTCGCGACAAAGGATTTTAACTGATCAATAAACGCTCTCAGCGAGGCCGACATATGGGGATTGTTAACGTAATAGAGATTAAGACCTGAAAACACTGCAGACCACTCGCCCAGTACCTGCCTGAGTTCGCCGCGTTCAATCCAGGGTTGGGCGAACTGATCGCTGGCGATTTATGCAGCATTCACCCGTCGTCCAGCGGCCATCGCCACGCATGACATCATTACCGCCTTTAATCCTGAAAATCCCGTCGCTGATTATGTGCTTAACTTAGCGTTGACACGACAACAGGGTGAAACATGACGTTTAAAAGGAAAAATGAAGCGGCAATCATTTCAGGTTCCTCGCTGCTGCGCAGTATTTTGCTGTCCGGCGGATTGCTGATATGCGCGATCATTGCGCTCACCCTGTGGACGCTGCGCGAAGACTGGCACGGCGCGGTGCGCCAGACGGAAGAGATGGCGGTCAATCTTTCCCTGTCACAGTCACGTCAGGCGGAAGATACCGTACTCCAGACCGAACTGGCCCTGCGTGAAGTGCAGCGCGACCTGCAGGCGCAGCCGCTGGAAAAGCTCAACGCCGCCAACCTGAGCCAGATTATGCGCGATCTGCAAAGCCGTCTGCCGCAGCTGCACGGGCTGTTTTACTACGATGAGCAGGGACGCTGGATCGCCACCTCCACGCGCAGCGTGCCGGTGGGCACCAACAACTCTGACCGTGAATATTTCCGCTATCATCGCAACAACAGCCGTGACAGTTTGCACATTGGCCCGGTGATTCGCAGCCGCAGCACTGGCGATCTGGTTATTCCGGTTTCCCTGCGCGTCAGCGATGCCGCGCGTGATTTCAAAGGCATCCTGTTAGCCACCATTAAGGTGGATTATTTCCGCCGTTTTTACAGTTACTACGAACTGGGGCCGCGCGACGTGCTGGTACTGATGCTGGCAGACAGCACGGTGCTTTATGCCCGTCCGATGCCCGACAGCTATATCGGCAAAAGTCTCTCCGCCAGCCATCTGTTCCAGCAGATGCTGGTGAAAGCCGATCGCGGCAGCGGCGAGTGGAACGCGGCGCTGGATGGCCAGGTGCGTATCTTCGGCTTCGCCAGCTCAGAACGCTATCCGCTGGTCGTCGCGGCGGGTTATGACAAGCGCAATCTGTATCTGCGCTGGGTGAAAGGAAGACTGCAGGATATTTCCCTGAACGTGGCGCTGCTGGTCGCGATTATCCTGCTGGGACTGTTTGTCATTCGTCAGGCTCGGCATAGCCAGCATTATCAGGAAGCGCTGCTCAAACTAAAAAACGACCTCGCCGATGCCAATCACCATCTGGATCAGCTGGCGTTTTTTGATGGGCTGACCGGTCTGGCTAACCGCAGACAGTTTGACCGCTTTTTGCAGAATGCTTTGCATCATCTGCGGGAAAAATCAGCACCGGTGTCGCTGATTCTGATGGATATTGACTACTTCAAACACTACAACGATCGCTACGGGCACGTGGCAGGCGATCACTGTTTACGCCAGGTGGCCGACGCGCTTAAACGCCTCAAGCTGCGGCAGAGCGACATGGTCGCGCGCTATGGCGGCGAGGAGTTTGCCATCATCCTCGCCGGTGCCGATCAGCATGCGGCGCTGAATATTGCGCGTCAGGCAGTACAGGCGATTGCTGACCTGCATCTGCCTCACGCCGCTTCCGCACTGCCCGACGCGCAGGTGACGCTCAGCGCGGGCTGTGCGACCACCTGGCATGACGATCAGGCCGGCAACCTGATCGAGCATGCTGATGCGGCGTTGTACCAGGCCAAGCATAGCGGACGCAATCAGGCGCAGGCCTGGCGGGCAGTGAGTGATTAACGGTTAAAACCAGGAATGAAGCGTGAAACATCGACTTCCATAAACTGCGAGCGCTGGAAGTTGTGTTTCAGGTCATACGGCACCGTACAGTCAAAAATGGTTTTACAGGTAATGCCATGGGCGCGAATCGAGTTGCTGAAGGCCGGATCCTGTGAGGGATCGAGCGGGTGACAGCGCACGCCGGGAATAAAGATGGTATCCGCGTCGCCCTGATAACGCGTGGTCATCGCCCAAATCACGTCATTTAAATCGAACACATCAACATCCTCATCGACCAGGAACACGTGCTTCAGCTCTGAAAAGGCCGAGAAAGCCAGCAGGGCAGCCTGACGCTGTCGTCCCTCATCCTGCGGGCCGCGCTTATTGATTTGCAGCACCGCAACATATTTCCCGGTGCCTGGCGAAGGGCAATGTACATTCTTCACCAGACCCGGTAACGCACGCTCAACCATATCGAGAATGCTGGCTTCGGTCGGGATTCCGGCCAGATTGGTGTGCTCGTCGCTCGGTCCGATGCAGGTTTGCAGGATGGGATTTTTGCGGTGCGTCACGGCTTTGACTTTAATCACCGGCACTGCCGCCTGCGCTTCACCTGTATAACCCGGGAATTCCGGCATCGCTTTACCGCTATGGGTATGCTGATCTTCCTGTACGCGATAATCCGGCACCAGTTCACCCTCAATCACGATCTCTGCATGGGCAATGGCGCGGGCATCAACGGCGACCCCCTTAACCAGCTCAACCGCCCGACCGCGCAGACCCCCGGCTATCGCCAGCTCATCAAAACCGAGCGGCGTGGTCGGCGGCTCGAAGCAGGCGCCAATTTCGATGGCCGGATCGACGCCAATACTGATGGTAATCGGCAACGCTTTGCCCGCCTGCTCAGCCTTAATGCGGAACTGATCAAGATGGCGGCCCGGCACAAAGTACATCGAGATCTCATCTTTGCCCTGCACGCACAAGCGGTGAATAGTGACGTCGTGTTCGCCGGTTTCCGGATCGGCGGCATAACACATCCCCATGGTGAAATAGGGGCCGGCATCTTCAGGCGTGTTGGTTGGCGCGGGCAGCAGACGGCGGATATCAAAACCGTCATCTGTGGCGAGGTGCACCACTTCCTGACAAACCGCCTGCTGCTGGCTTATTTCCACCGGTGCAATGGCGTTGTGTACCGATGAACGCAGCAGATGCGCCAGCTTTTCTTTCGGTACTCCTAACAGGCGCGCCACGCGCTGCCGTGAGGCCAGCAAACCAATCAGTACGCGAAAGTTGTCGTAACCTTTGATGTGATTAAACACCATCGCCGGTCCGGTCTGCGTGGGACGCATCACGGTACCGCCCGCGCCAACGTAACGATAGACACCGGACAGTTCCGCTTCGGGATTCACCGGTTCATCAGTCTCAATATACTCACCATCAAATTGTTTCAGCAGTTCGATGGCAGAGCGCAGATCGTAAACCTCACTGCTGTGCGAAGAGGGAGATGTGTTTGACATAGGCTGTTCCTTAGTTTGAGAGTGTCTGGTCATCACTGGCGGGATGCAAACCCTGCCAGCGCGTGGCGCCAGCAGTGTCGATACCAAGCTGATCCAGCACGCGACCCACGATATGATTTTCCACATCGGCGATTGTGGCCGGATGGTTGTACCAGGCCGGTACAGGCGGAATCAGGCTGACGCCCATGCGTGACAGCGCCAGCATGTTTTCCAGATGAATGGTGTTAAGCGGGGTTTCGCGCGGTACCAGAATCAGTTTGCGCTGCTCTTTCAGGACGACATCAGCGGCGCGGCCAATCAGCCCTTCCGCATACCCGCTGCGGATACCGGCCAGCGTTTTCATGCTGCAGGGAATAATCACCATCCCGTCGGTGACAAATGAGCCCGAAGAGATAGTCGCGGCCTGGTCACCGGCCGGATGAAACACATTGGCCAGCTGTTTGATGTCGTTGAGAGAACAGTTGGTTTCATGTTCCAGCGTCACTTTTCCCCAGCGTGACAAAATGAGATGCGTTTCGATGTGCGGAATGTCCGCCAGCTGCCGCAGTAATCGCAGCGCGAGTGGGGCACCGGTGGCACCGGTTACGCCGACAATAATGCGCATAAGGCCTCCTGTGAAAGGCAAAAATTTTCCGGCGCGTTCCTGCCGTCGCCGTCCTGCTGGCAAAGATAATGCGCTCGCTAATCATGGTCTAATTGGTATTATGGTTTTATTAATAACGAATCCTTATCAGGTGTGGCATGGATTACCGTAAGCTGCGTTCTTTTCTGGCACTCGCCGATACGCTGCATTTCGCGCGGGCGGCGGCAGTGGTCAACCTCACGCAACCGGCATTGTCTCAGCATATTCAGGCACTGGAGCAGCAGTGGGGCGTGAAGTTATTTGCGCGCGACAAGCGTAAGGTGAGTCTGACGCGCGAAGGCGTATTGCTGCTCGGGGAAGTCCAGCAGACGGTGCAGCGTGTGGAGCATCTGCAGGACACGATTAAGCAGGTGGCCGCCGGGCGACGCGGCATGTTACGCATTGGCTATGTGGGCACATCTATGCTGGAGCCGGCGCTGGTCAAAATTATCCGTGCCTTCAGACGTGATTTTCCCCAGATCGCGCTGCAACCCGTGGAGTACAGCGTCAACCAACAGCTAAGCCTGCTGGAGAGCGGCGATTTGGATATCGGCATCCTGCGCGGGCCGCTGCCGGAACGTCGTCAGATTAGCCGGCAAATTCTGCATCAAACCTCGCTGTGTGCGGTGCTGGCCGACGACCATCCGCTGGCGCAGCAGGCCTGCGTCTCGCTGGCTGATTTGGTAGCGGAGCCGCTGATTTTGCAGGAAGATCCGGAAGGCATCGGGCTGGGTGGCGCGGTGCTTAATCTCTATGCCGCCGCCAGGCAGATTCCCGCCAGCGTGCTCCGCGCGCGCGATGTGGCCACCGCCGTTGACCTCGCTGCGCTGGGGCTGGGCGTGACCTTCATCCCCCACGCCCCGGAGAGATTTTTGCGGCAGGATGTGGCACTACTGTCGCTGGCACAGCAGGATGTCACGACGGCACTCTACCTGTGCTGGAAAACCGGCGCGGCCAACCCGGAGATCCGGCGCTTTGCCGGGTACGCGCAGTCGCACTATGGTGAGGAACCCGCTGCGTAATCAGCCGGGCATTCCAGCCTCAGCGGCGTTATGGGGATCTGGCTGGCGAATTGCTATGCCATATCGGCTAAATTGTGATTCACTGACGTCATCTATTGTCAGATTATGCGTGAGAAGCGCAGTCATGAAGCCAACACTGAATCAGCTAATGAGTTTTTGTACCGTGGCAGAAGTGGGGAATATAGGCCGGGCAGCAGAAAAGCTGAATATTTCGCAGCCACCGCTAAGCAGACAAATAGCCCAGCTCGAACGCGATGTGGGTGCGAAACTGTTTACCCGTAATGCCAAAGGCATGAAACTTACCTTTGCCGGCGAGCAATTCCTGAAAGATGCTTACGCTGTATTAAGAATGATGCAGCAGGCGTGTAGTAATGTGCAGGCTGTTTCAGAAGGGCAAATGGGATTAATTAAGCTGGGCGCAACCATGTACGCATCGTACAGTGTGGTGCCGCAACTGGTCATGAAACATAGAATGAATTACCCTAGTATTGATCTGCAATTTCAGGAAATGATCCCGACCGGGTTAAACGCTGCGCTGGAGGATGGGCGGCTGGACGTTGCGATTAGCTTTTCGGAAGTCACCAGCTCCGCGATTAACTCGCTGGTGTTATTGCGTGAACCGTTAATTGTCGCGCTTCCTGCGGATCATCCCCAGGCCAATGTTGAAAATTTCACCCTTGAAACGCTGGCCAATGACCCGTTTATCATTGTGCCTCGCCCTATGTCGCCGCTGCTTTATGACAGAATTTTTAATCAATGCCTTAAAGCCGGTTTTAGTCCACATATTGGCGTTGAGGTTTCAGTCCAGCAAACCATCGTTAATTTCGTCGCTCATGGATTAGGGGTGGCCATCATTCCGGCAAGTATGGCGACGGCGCAGATAAGAGGCATTAATTATCGGAAAATTGCGGACGCAAATACCATCGAAAATATCCTGATGTGGTCTTCTGATAATAAAAATCCAGCGCTGGAACACTTTGTTAACCAATGCCGTGCCCTCGCAGAGGAGTTAAGCACGGCATCGGATACCCGCATCAGTTCTTAGCAATCACGATTTCGATCAGGCTGGGTTTACCGCTGGCGATAGCCTCTTCGACAGCCGCAGCGATCTGTGAAGCCACCTCAATCTTACGCGTTTTCAGCCCCAGCGCGGTGCCAAGTGCCTGATAATCAATCACAGGATCTACCAAATCCATGGCGATAAAACGATTGGTTTGCGCCGAGGTGTAATCATCTTTAGACCGCATAAAGTTCTTAAGAACATTATATTCAGTATTGTTCATCACAATAAAGGTTACCGGCAATTGCTCATGGGCGGCGGTCCACAGCGACTGAGGCGAATACATTGCCGCACCATCCCCCACAAAACAGACAACAGGGGCTTTGCCCAGTCCGAGGGAATATCCCACTGCAGCGGGCATTCCCCAGCCCAGACCGCCACCGCGCATAAAAGCATATTGATCTGCTCTGTTACTCGACAGCGATCTACGCAGCGATTGTGAGGTCGCAATGGCCTCGTCAACAATTGTTATATCCGGACCAATAGCGCGCGCGGCCTCAAATGCGGCGATCAATGGCGTAATCTTCGTGGCCGACTGCTGCTCTTGTACCGACTGTAATAAGTTCTCTTTAGTTTGTTCGAACTGTGCTGCCGCAGCCGCGAAACGACGCTGATAATCCGGGCGATTATGCGCGGTAGCCTCTTTCAGCTCAGGTAGCAGCACCGCCAGCGATAATTTAATATCGCCGAGAGTTGAGAGCTCGCTACGATAAGTTCGTCCCAAATCGCCTGCATCGGCTGAGAGCTGGAACACTTTACAATGCTCCGGCACGGCACGCCCCTCGGTGTAGAGGATGGTGATGAGCGATTTACCGCCGAGCGCAAAGATTGCATCGTATTGATCAAGCGCTTTGGCAATGTCCGTCGCCTGAGTAGAGAGATTGCCTCGCCACAGAGGATGCGCGGTGGGATACGGAATCCGATTCGGCCAGGTTGAGCCGTAAACGTCAGCGGCCAGCAACTCAGCCAGTGCGACAACTTCCGCAGCCGCGCCGCTTTGATGAATCTCATCGCCGGCAATAATCGCGACCTTGCCAGGGGTGAAGGCGGCTAACTTTTTGGCTAACAGCGGCAGTGAACCTGCGACCGCTTTACGATCAACGTTAGACGGCGCGCCGATGTCGACGGAGCTCATGGCTTCCATCACATCCATCGGTAAAGAGAGGAAAACCGGGCCTTTGGGCGCAGCGTCCGCATCATGAAAAGCACGGCGAACCAGGATTGGTAACTGGTCAACGCTGGTGACTTCCTTCGACCATTTGGAAAAAATCTTACCCATACTCACTAAGTCCCCCAGCAGCAGGGGATCGGTGATGCTGTGGCGTAAATCCTGCTGGCCAGCCGTCACCACTAATGGCGTTTGCGAGCAAACCGCATTGTGCAGATTGCCCATGCCGTGCCCCAGACCACCGGCCGTGTGCAGATTGAGAAAACCGGGCTTACCGGCAGCCTGCGCGTAACCATCGGCCATCGCAACCGCACTGGCTTCCTGCAAGGCAAGCACATAGTTGATGTTGGGATTTCTGAGCAGGGCGTCCATGAACGGTAATTCAGTCGTACCTGGGTTACCGAACACATACTCAACGCCTTCGCTCTCTAACACTTCCAGCAGGACATCACCACCGCGGCGTACCGGGATGTCGTTTAATTTTGCAATCGGTTTATTCATCGTTGTTCACCTCTGACTATCGGTTAATAATCCGCCAGTTTCCGGGCTGAATGTATCTTAGAAGCAGGGTGAGCGTTGATTCCAATACTAAGATTGGCCTGTTTGATACCCTAAAAGGTATGACTATGAGGCAAAGCCGCGTGATTAAAGGTGCCCATTCATCAGATCCACCATCGCCCCGGCATGCGCATCAACGTGGCGAATGTAGCGCATCACCGTTTCCGGCTTCTTCCAGGTGCCTTCCTGCATAATCTGCGCGGTGCTGTACTTATTGCTGGCCATGTCGATGGCGGCACCGACCCGGGTGCTATGTCCCGACCAGCCGCGATAGCGATTCTTATTGGGTTGTACGCCGGTGCCTGGTCCCGCTTCACGCCAGGCGCGGACGAAAATATCCTCCAGCGCGCGAGTCGAGAGCGGTTTATCGCAGACAATCTGCGCCTGGTTGGCGCGGTGCACCGGGCCAAAAATGAACGCGTCGGGTTCTGCGATCAGCCCGGATACCACCAGCCATTCGGTCAGCCGTTGTGATGAGAGATCGCCGAGTGCCTTAATCAGTCCCCCGGTCATCACAATGGTTTTGGTCCAGGCGACATCGAGAATGATACGGCCATCGGCCGAGCGCGAAATGTCACGCACCCGCAGGCGGCTCAGTTCACTGATGCGTAACAGCGTGGCGTAAGCCACATGCAAAAATGCCAGATCGCGCTGCTGTTGCAGGCGGTCAGAGTCCGCCCAGCGCTGATCCAGCTTAAGTAAATCCCGAATGCGAAAGGGAATGGCCTGACCGGCACGTTCACCGGCTATCACCGCGCTGCGATTGATTTTTTTCACCGCGCGGAACACCAGCGGCGAAACATTGGGCGGCACCAGTCCGGCGTTACGGTGTAACATGGAAATCAGTGCAGCATGAGTTGCGATTGTCGAAGAGGCGCGTCCCGATGCCTGAAGCCACAGCAGGTAATCACGCAGATCGGCAGGATCCATCGGTAAAAATTGCCGGCCATGTTCAGTCGCCCAGCGGCTGCCGATCCGCATAACGCTCAGCAACTGTCGCCACGTGTTATCAGAAAACGCCTCTTTATCACTGACAAATTCTCTCAGGCGTTCAGCAATATCCTCATCAGCACTGTGCATCAGGGCCGGGCTGGCGGTAATCCCGGGCAGGGTGTCCGTTTTACTCATTAATTTATGACGTCGCTACGTGAATTCTGTGCATGTAGCAGGGTCATCACCCGCCAGATTTAACGTAGCGGTGCCGGTTTTTTATGCACGATGTGGCGCAGACACACTGCATCATGTTAACCAAAGGTGATGATCCTGCGGATCCTGACTTCATATAATGCCAATTATATGAAGTCAGCTATTCTAACCGCTGAAAATCTGGATGGACAGCGCTAAAGGGGATGGAAAACTCGATGGTGAAGTTTTTTCAACTGACAAACGCGCCGTCAGCTGTCAGGCTAAGGATGGGCAGTGTGATAGCGCAGATTAGCGCCTGATTTTGCAGGTTTTTTGCCCAACCTTTGCTTACTTACCCTCAGCGCGAGCCTGGTGCAGGCAACATGAAGTTAGCTCATCTTGCTTTGAAATTTAATCACTTTTCCTCACGCAGGGACTCTGGCATAACTAAGGCCATGTTAAATATTTTCGACAATATGACCACTGCTGAATTTGCAAACCTGTAAACGTTTTGAGAACTCCGGTAAAGGAGAGAACAGCGTCAGGTTGCAAGCAGAAATCAGGATGCCCGCTCGCGATGAAAAATGATTTTACCTTTAGTATAAAAAGCACGCGCTTCGATGAGAATTACAATCCCTCCAAAGATACGCGCATTACCACCAATTTTGCCAACCTGGCGCGCGGCAGCAATCGTGAAGAGAATCTGCGCAACGCGCTGATCATGATGAACAACCGTTTCAATTCGCTGGCAAACTGGGACAACCCAAAAGGCGATCGCTATGCGGTTGAACTGGATATCATTTCTGTAGAGATGAATCTGGGGGCAGGCGGCGAGGGCAAAAGCTTTCCGGCGATTGAGATCCTGAAAACCAATATTGTTGATAAAAAAACCAGTGAGCGCATTGAAGGCATCACCGGCAACAATTTCTCTTCATATGTGCGTGATTATGATTTCAGCGTTTTGCTGTCCGAGCATAATAAAGGCCGTTCCGGTTTCAGTATTCCGGATGACTTCGGCGTGCTGCACGGCAATATTTTCCGCCATTTTGTCAACTCAGAGACGTATAAGGCTAACTTCCGCAAAGCGCCGGTGATTTGCCTCAGCGTCTCCAGCAAAAATATTTACCGTCGTACCGGTAACCAGCATCCGGTGCTGGGCATTGAGTATCAGCAAAATGAATCTTCATTGACCGATCTCTATTTCGCCAAAATGGGACTCAGGGCGCGCTATTTCATGCCGGCCAACAGCGTGGCGCCGTTCGCCTTCTATTTCTCCGGTGATCTGCTGAGCGATTACAGCAATCTTGAGCTGATCAGCACCATCAGTACGATGGAAACTTTCCAGCGAATTTACCGCCCTGAGATTTACAATGCGAACTCACCGGCGGGCATTGAATATCAGCCAGACCTGTATCATCAGGATCACTCGCTGACCAAAATTGTTTACGATCGCGAAGAGCGCACGCGACTGGCGATTGAGCAGGGTAAATTTACCGAAGAGCAGTTTATTAAGCCTTACCACAGCATTCTGAAGCAGTGGTCTGATCATTTCGCTCTTTGATTAACGAATAAATAAGGTTATTGATTAATGAAAACATTATTACCGACGTCAACCGCTGGCAGCTTACCAAAACCTTCCTGGCTGGCGCAGCCAGAGACATTATGGTCGCCGTGGAAATTGCAGGGCGATGAGCTGATTCAGGGCAAACAGGATGCGCTGCGTTTATGTCTGGACGACCAGCAGCAGGCCGGTATTGATATCGTCAGCGACGGCGAGCAAACGCGCCAGCACTTCGTCACCACCTTTATCGAACACCTTAACGGCGTTGACTTTGAAAATCGCAAAACGGTGCGCATCCGTAATCGTTATGATGCCAGCGTACCCGGCGTGGTGGGCGAAGTGAGCCGGCAGAAACCGGTCTTTGTCGATGATGCCAAATACCTGCGTCAGCTGACGCAGCGTCCAATCAAATGGGCGCTGCCGGGCCCGATGACCATGATCGACACGCTGTATGACGATCACTATAAAAGCCGTGAGAAGCTGGCCTGGGAATTCGCTAAAATTCTCAACCAGGAAGCGCGCGAATTAGAAGCCGCTGGCGTTGATATTATTCAGTTCGACGAGCCCGCGTTTAACGTCTTTTTCGACGAGGTGAATGACTGGGGCATTGCCGCTCTGGAAAGAGCCATTGAAGGCCTTAAATGTGAAACCGCAGTGCACATTTGCTACGGCTACGGCATCAAAGCCAACACCGACTGGAAGAAAACGCTGGGTACCGAGTGGCGCCAGTATGAGGAGATCTTCCCTAAACTGCAGAGTTCCGGTATTGATATCGTTTCGCTGGAGTGTCAGAACTCACGCGTGCCGATGGATTTGATTGAACTGATTCGTGGTAAAAAAGTCATGGTTGGCGCGATTGATGTCGCCACCAACACCATCGAAACACCGGAAGAAGTGGCTGCCACGCTGCGTAAAGCGCTGCAGTTTGTAGATGCCGATAAACTTTATCCAAGCACCAACTGTGGCATGACGCCGCTGTCGCGTCATGTGGCTTACGGCAAGCTGCAGGCATTAAGTGCCGGCGCGGAGATTGTGCGGAAAGAACTGCAGGGCTAACGCGTAACGCCTTATTTGTCTCTGACTCAGTCCGCAGGGTTTAAATACCCTGCGGACTGAGCGTTTGTAATTAACTTCCCTGCCTGACTCGCTGGCCTCGCTAAATAATCCTGTAAAACACCCGGCGGCGACGGTCATAAATTCCCCATTTTTATCTGATTCCCTCTCTGCATCTAATCCGGCGGGCAGCCTGAATATCATCGTCTATACTCAGCAACGCGAAGTGATATATGCCGCTGCTTTTCACGCTGCGCTGGCGTTAATTTGATTAGCCCGCGCGAACAACAGCCGCATTGACTCATCAGTACACGCTGTTTTCCGTGCTTTCATCCTTAAGGGACTTCCTGGTATGTTGCAATCTCAATCCTCCCGTTTGGGCAGTTTACTGCTGCTGCTGGCGGCACTCATCGGCTTTGCCGTCGCGCTGTATGCCCGGCTCACGCCACTCACCGGTGTCACCGGCACCATTGGCGCGCTGGGCGTCGCTATTGCCAGCGTCGTGCTGGCGGTGCTGACCTTCCTGCTGCGCGCGGCCACCGGCCGTGCCGGTCGTATTTTCCTGATCGTCATTACGCTGCTGCTGTTATGCGCGATCGGTTTTGCTGCCGCGCTGCTGCATCAGGGGATCATTACACTGGCAATGGTCATCGGGCTGATGGGTCTGATTATGCTGGCGCGCAACCCGGCGCATCGCGTTCGCCACGCCACCGCACAAGGAGCTAACCGTGCATAATGAAAAATACGTTCCGCTGCTCAAAGTCGGCATGACTGCCCTGGCGCTGCTGATGGCACCTGCCACGCTACGCGCCGAAGATAAAGCCGCTGAGGCGTCGATGGGTACGCAGGAGAAACTCAACGTGGATGCGGCCGATCAGCAGGCACCCGGCACCACGCACGCCACCGATGATGTCTCCAGCGGCAAGCGCGACGGCGAGAAAGTGGCCTCTGCCAGCCAGCCGGCCACGCCGCTGGTGCCCTCCACGGCGACGTGGGACAGTTTTCACGGCCAGCTCAACGCGCAGAAATACAGCCCGCTGAAACAAATCACCGCCGACAACGTCAGCAAGCTGAAAAAAATCTGGGAGTTTCACACCGGTGACGTTTCGGATGGCAAGGGCGACACGCCGGCGACCGTCTGGTCCGCCACGCCAATTTTTGCCAACGATACGCTGTACATCGGCACGCCATTTGATCGGCTGATTGCGCTGAATCCGGGCACCGGCAAGGAGAAGTGGCATTACGATACTAAATCGCCACGTCAGGCGCTGACCCAGCCGGTACTGAAAAATCGTGGCGTCTCTTACTGGCAGGCGAAAAATCCGCAGGTGGGTCAGGCCTGCCAGAAAATCGTTTATATGGGCACCGTTGACGGCAAGCTGTACGCACTGGATGCCGATTCCGGCAAGCCGTGCGAAGACTTTGCAGATAAGGGCGTGCTCAACGTCAACCAGTGGAATACGGTTAACGCTAAATTCCCGCTGTCCCTGCTCCAGCCGCCGACGGTGGTGGGCAATCACCTGATCGTTGGCTGGGCGGGCAAAGACTGGGCTTACGCTGAAGCGCCCCCGGGCACGGTGTTTTCAATCAACGCGCAGACCGGGGCACGTGAATGGACTTTTGACGCCATCCCGGCCAGCATTCGCCAGCGCACCGGTACGGCTAACGTCTGGACCCACATGTCGGCCGACGAAGCGCATGGCCTGGTTTATCTGCCGGTGTCATCACCTTCGCCAAACTACTGGGGCGGCAACCGCGTCGATCCAATTCCGCTCGGCACCTCCACGACTGCGCTGGATGTGAATACCGGCAAAGTGGTGTGGTCGCGACAGTGGGTGCATCATGATGTGTGGGATTACGACATCAACTCAGCACCGACGCTGATGGACATTACCGTGAACGGCAGGCAGATTCCGGCGCTGATTCAGGCCACCAAGCAGGGCTTCCTGTTTGTGGTGAATCGCCTGACTGGTGAAGATGTCTGGCCGATTGAGGAGCGTCCGGTGCCGCAGGGCGATGGTTCAGTGCAGGGCGAGAAACTGTCGCCAACCCAGCCATTCCCGACCAAACCGGCACCGCTGCTGGATCAATCCAAAAAACCGGCGATCTGGAAGCTGGCCGATATTGTTGGCGCCGGTCAGTGCTCACGCCTGTGGGATAAGCTGAGCTATGACGGCATGTACACACCACCAACCACCCAAGGCGAAGGCGCACTGACCTATCCGGACAGCGCGGGCGGCGTGCAATGGGGCGGCGTGGCGTTCGATCCGCAAAAACAGATCGCCATTGTGAACACCTCACACATCGTGCAATACGTGAAGCTGTACAGCCGCGCCGATTACGACAAGGCCGACAACGGCTCGGGCAACGAGAGTGGTTTCGCCCCGCAGGAAGGCGCGCCTTACGGCCTGCGCCTGATGGTGGCGAACAACTGGCTCGGCATGCCGTGCTGGCAGCCGCCGTTTGGCGAGATCGTTGCGCTCGATATGCACACCGGTGATGTGAAATGGCGTCGTCCGGTCGGCGCGTCGCAGCAGTACGGCTTCTTCATGCCGGAAAGCTGGGGCTCGCCAACCATTGGCGGTCCGGCAGTCACCGCCGGCGGTGTGATCTTTATCGGCGCCTCAATGGATGCCAAAGTACGCGCCTATTCACTGGATAGCGGCGAAGAGCTGTGGTCCGATCAGGTTGAAGCGCCTGCGGTTGCCAACCCCTCGGTGTATGAATATAAAGGCCGCCAATATGTCGCCTTTGTCGCCGGTGGTAACACCATCCTGAAGGATCAGGTTGGCGATCAGGTGGTGGTTTACGCACTGCCGGAATAATACAGCGCAGTCAGCAAACAGAGTGGGGCCACAGCGCTCCACTTTTTTATGCCTGCAATAAAAACGGCGGCCATTGGCCGCCAAAACCTCAACAGGTGGTTGCCGTTGAGGAAGCAGTGGTACTGATGAATCTTTAACCTTTTACACCGCCTGCCGTCAGGCCGCTCACCAGCCAGCGCTGCGCCAGTAAAAACACCAGCGTGATGGGAATGGCGGACAGCACGGCCGCCGCGGCGAAATCGCCCCACAGATAGTTCTGCGGATTAAGATACTGCTGCATCCCGACCGCGAGGGTATAGCTGTTGACGTCGCGCAGCAGCAGCGAGGCGACCGGTACTTCGGTGACCGCAGCGATAAACGCCAGGATAAACACCACCGCGAGGATTGGCACCGAAAGCGGCAGCAATACCAGACGAAACGCCTGCCACGGCGTGGCACCATCCAGCGCCGCCGCTTCCTCCAGCGAACCATCAATGGTTTCGAAATAGCCCTTAATGGTCCAGACGTGCAGCGCGATGCCGCCCAGATAGGCGAAGATCACGCCGCCGTGGGTATTGAGGCCGAGAAACGGCAGATATTGCCCCAGCCGGTCAAACAGCGCATAGAGCGCCACCAGCGACAGCACCGCCGGGAACATCTGAAAAATCAGCATGCCTTTTAACAGGCTGGCGCGACCGGCGAAGCGCATGCGGGCAAACGCGTAGGCGCAGGTGGTCGAGAGCGCCACAATCCCCAGCGCGCTGATGGCGGCGATCTTCACCGAATTCCACAGCCACAGCAGCACCGGGAAGGGCGGCGGCGTCACGCGACCATCGGCATGGGTGACGCTGAACCCGAGCGCCAGCCGCCAGTGTTCCCATGAAATCTGTTCCGGGATCAGACTGCCGGTGGCGAAATTGCCGCTGCGCAGCGAGATGGCAATCACCATCAGCAGCGGGAACAGGATTGCCGCGATAAACAGCAGCAGCAGCAGATGCGTCAGCAGCAGACGCAGCTTCTGCGATTTCGGTTGTACCATGGCCATAACGCCTCCTTAATCAAACTTCATGCGTAGCGCTTTCAGGTTAATCACCGCCAGCGCACCGACCAGCAGGAAGATCAGCGTGGCGATGGCTGCCGCCAGGCCGAAGTCCTGACCGCCGCCGCCCTCAAAGGCGATGCGCCAGGTGTAGTTGACCAGCAGATCGGTGTAGCCCGCCGGCGTAGTGGTGCCGAGTCGATCGGGGCCACCATTGGTCAGCAGCTGCACCAGCACGAAGTTATTAAAGTTAAAAGCAAAGCTGGCGATCATCAGCGGCAGTAGCGGTTTCAGCAGCAGCGGCAGCGTAATCAAAAAGAAATTCTGCAGCGGCCCGGCGCCATCCATCGCGGATGCTTCATAAAGATCGTCCGGGATCGCCTTGAGCAAGCCCATGCACAGGATCATCATGTAGGGATAACCCAGCCAGGTATTGACGATCACCAGCATGGCGCGCGCCAGCGTCGGATCGCTGAACCACGCTGGCTTAAAGCCCAACAGCGCATTGAGCATGACGTTGATTTCGCCAAAACTCTGGTTAAACAGCCCCTTGAAAATCAGTATCGAAATGAATGCCGGTACCGCGTAGGGAAGAATCAGCATCACGCGATAGATGGCCTTGCCCCGCAGCGCTTCCCACTGCACCAGACACGCCAGCACCATGCCCACCGCGACCGTCAACAGCACGGTCAACAGCGAAAACAGCAGCGTCCAGCCAAATATCGCCAGGAACGGTTTCTGAATGCCTTCGTCGGTGAACACGCGGGCAAAGTTTTTCCAGCCCGCGCCAACGGTAAAGCCGGGGCTGAGCTGTTCGCTGGCCCAGCTGCCATCGGCATTGATCTGCTGATAGAACCCCGTGTCCCGGTTGGCCTGATAGCGGACGCCGTTTTGCTGATTTCTCAGCTGTCCCGCTGCGTCCAGCACATACAGCGGCCGCGTGCCGGAAAACTGGCGCAGCGAACTCATCACCAGCTCGCGACCGTCCGGCAGCCGGGCAGTTAACTGACTCAGCGCCTGACGGTTTTGGGTGATGGTTTTTAAGCTGGCGCGCGCGGTGGCGGGCAGCGCGGCTGGCGTGAGGCTGAGCTGCTGTTCACCACCCAGCGTAAACGGCGCAGACAGAAAGCTGTTTTCGCCTGTGCTGAGCGCCAGCTGCCAGCGATCGCCCTGCGAATAGAGCGCGAAGTTCATCGCGTCCCCGGCCTGATACTGGCGACTCAGCAGCACCTGCTGCGCGCGCGCCTCACTGAGCTGATTGGTGCTGCTGTAGTTGGTGAAGGCAATGGCGACGGTACAGGCCAGTGGAAACAGGACGAATAGCGCCATGCCGGCCAGTCCCGGATACACATAGCGCCAGGCATAGGCGCGCCGGTTGGTGTAAATCCACAGGCCTGCGGCGCTGACTACCAGCGTGACCAGCGCAAACAGGTATTCACCCTGAGCATACATCAGCACCAGAAGGTAGCCGACCAGCAGACAGCCGATCCCGACCAGCAGGCTGCGCAGCACCAGGCTGTGCCGTCTCTTTTGCGGTATTCCTGACATGATACGGTGTTCCTTAACAGCCAGTGGCGAGCCGACAGCCGTCGGCTCCGTAACAGCATTACTTATTGAGACGCGCCTGCGCATCCTTCAGCGCCGCATCGACGTTTTGACGACCACTCAGCGCATTCAGCGTCGCGGTGCGCATCGCATACCAGAAGGCAGCCATCTGCGGGATGTTAGGCATGATGTCGCCATTACGCGCATTGCTCATGGTGGCGGCGATGCGCGCGTCTTTCTCCAGCGTTTGCTGGAATGACTTCAGGGTGACCGCGCCCAGCGGCTTGTCCTTGTTAACCGCGTTGAGACCGGCGTCAGTCAGCAGGTAATTTTCCAGAAACTCTTTGGCCAGCTCTTTATTAGGACTGGCCGCGTTGATGCCCGCGCTCAGTACGCCGACAAAGGTTTTGGTCGGCTTGCCGTTCAGCGTCGGTAACAGCGTAACGCCGTAGTTGATGCCGCTTTTGTCGATATTGCTCCACGCCCACGGACCGTTGATGGTCATCGCGGTTTGGCCTTTATTGAAGGCCGCTTCGGCAATCGAATAGTCGGTATCGGCATTAAGGATTTTGGCTTTCACCTGATCGACGAGGAACTGCATGCCTGCTTTCGCGCCGGCGTTGTCGACGCCGGTATCTTTCACGTCATAGCCGCTATCGGTCTTTTTGAAAGCATAGGCGCCACCGGCGGCCAGCATCGGCCAGGTGAAATAGGGTTCCTGCAGGTTAAACATGATGGCGCTCTTGCCTTTGGCGCGCAGCTGCTTATCCAGCGCCGCCATCTCTTCCCAGCTTTTCGGTGGGGTGGGCAGCAGATCTTTGTTGTAAATCAGCGACAGCGACTCCACAGACACCGGATAGCCAATCAGCTTGCCGTTGAAGCGCACTGCATCCCAGGTAAACGGAAACAGTTTTTGCTGGAAGTTTTGATCCGGTGTGACTTCGGCCAGCAGTCCTGACTGGGCATAGCCGCCAAAGCGATCGTGCGCCCAGAAGATGATGTCCGGCCCATCCCCGGTCGCGGCGACCTGCGGGTATTTCTCTTCCATTTTGTCAGGATGTTCAACCGTCACGCTGATACCGGTGTCCTGCTCGAATTTTTTGCCTACCTCGGCGAGGCCGTTATAGCCCTTATCACCGTTGATCCAGATGACCAGTTTACCTTCTTCAATTTTGGCCACGGCCGAAGCCGAAAACAGTACGGCCGTAAGGGCGGAAAGGGCCAGAACGCGTGCGCCGGTTTTCATTGTCATAACTCCATCCTGTTAGCGGAAGCGGAAATCATTAATGGCATCATTGTGCGGCGGTATGCCATTTCTTCATCCTCCTGCGATCTACGCCCAACGGCACTAAGCCGTGATCGCGCTTGCAAAACAGCGCCTTAATACGCGCTGGCGCACACTATTGACGCGTCAGCTCTGCGTGACAGCTCACAAAATTGCCGTGAACGTCGCGCCGGCGCGGCTGGCGTACGTGTACTCCTCCTCCCGCCTCATCCCCCAGTAAAAACCCACACGGTGGAGGATGTTGCGCCGTCTGCCCCTGCCCATAGTGGTCGCCGGAGTCTGCCTGCGGTGCTGCAGGCAAGCATGAGCCTGCGAAGAGGAAAGCATCATGGCGAGCGTTGCGTTACACCATGTCACCAAGGCCTGGGGCGATACTGAGGTATCAAAAGACATCAATCTGGAGATCGGCGAAGGGGAATTTGTGGTGTTCGTCGGTCCCTCCGGCTGCGGCAAATCAACGCTGCTGCGCATGATCGCCGGCCTGGAAACCATCACCCGCGGCGATCTGCTGATTGGTGGTCAGCGTATGAACGATGTTCCGCCCGCTGAGCGCGGTATTGGCATGGTGTTTCAGTCTTACGCCCTTTATCCGCACCTTTCGGTGGCCGAAAACATGTCGTTTGGCCTTAAGCTGGCCGGCGTAAAGCGTGCTGAGATCCAGCAGCGCGTCAATCAGGTGGCGGAGGTGTTACAGCTGGCGCACCTGCTGGAACGGCGACCCAAAGCGCTGTCAGGCGGACAGCGGCAGCGCGTGGCCATCGGGCGCACGCTGGTGGCCGAACCGCGTGTGTTTCTGCTCGACGAGCCATTGTCCAATCTTGATGCCGCGCTGCGCGTACAGATGCGCATCGAAATCTCACGCCTGCATAAGCGCCTGAAGCGCACCATGATTTACGTTACGCACGATCAAATCGAAGCGATGACGCTGGCCGACAAGATCGTGGTGCTGGACGCCGGTCGCATCGCCCAGGTCGGCAAGCCGCTCGAACTCTATCACTATCCCGCTAACCGCTTCGTTGCCGGTTTTATCGGCTCGCCGCGCATGAATTTTCTGCCCGTCAAAGTGACCGCCACCGCCATCGATCAGGTGCAGGTGCGTCTGCCCAACGATCAGCTTGTATGGCTGCCGGTGGAGAGCGCCGGCGTCCAGGTCGGCAGCAACATGTCGCTGGGTATTCGTCCGGAACATCTGCTCTCCAGCGACATCGCCGATGTCACGCTGGAGGGCGAAGTGCAGGTGGTTGAGCAGCTCGGCCACGAGACGCAGATCCATATCCAGATCCCCGCCATTCGTCAGAACCTGGTGTACCGCCAGGAGGACGTGGTGCTGGTAGAAGAGGGCGCCCTGATGGGTATTGGCCTGCCGCCGGAGCGTTGTCACCTGTTCCGCGAGGACGGGAGCGCCTGCCGCAGGCTGCATCAGGAACCCGGTGTTTAGCCCTGCAAAACAATAAAAGCAATGACCTCAGGAGATAGAAAATGTTAACTCTGCGCAAACTTCCCGTCGCGATTGCCATCGCAGCGGGTACGCTCTCCGCTCAAGCCATGGCGGTCGATTTTACGGGTTACGCCCGTTCGGGTATCGGCTGGACCGGCAGCGGCGGCGAGCAACAGTGCTTTCAGGCTACCGGCGCGCAAAGCAAATACCGTCTGGGCAACGAATGTGAAACCTATGCTGAACTGAAACTGGGTCAGGAAGTGTGGAAAGAGGGCGATAAAAGTTTCTATTTCGATACCAACGTCGCCTATTCCGTTTCCCAGCAGAATGACTGGGAAGCGACCTCACCGGCCTTCCGTGAAGCCAACGTGAAAGGAAAAAACCTGATCGATGCGCTGCCGGGTTCCACCATCTGGGCCGGTAAACGCTTTTATCAGCGTCACGATGTTCACATGATCGACTTCTACTACTGGGATATCTCCGGTCCGGGTGCCGGTCTGGAAGATGTCGATCTCGGGTTTGGTAAGCTCTCGTTCGCCGCGACGCGCTCTTCCGAAGCGGGCGGCTCTTACACCTTCTCCAGTGACCAGATTCGTGATTACGCCACCAGTACCGCCAACGACGTTTTTGATGTGCGTCTCGCCGGCCTGGAAACTAACCCCAATGGCGTGCTGGAACTGGGTGTCGACTATGGCCGCGCCAACGCGCGTGACGGCTATCGCTTAGATGACGGCGCGTCGAAAGATGGCTGGATGTTCACCGCGGAACACACGCAGAGCATGCTGAAAGGCTACAACAAGTTTGTGCTGCAGTACGCCACTGATGCGCTGATCTCGCAGGGCAAAGGCCTGCCGCAGGGCAGCAACATCAATAACAACGGCAATATGTACCGCATCCTCGATCACGGTGCGATCTCGCTGGCCGATCGCTGGGATCTGATGTACGTGGCGATGTACCAGAACGTCGATCTGGATAACAACCGCGGAACCGAGTGGTACACCGTCGGCGTACGTCCTATGTACAAATGGACGCCGATCATGAGCACCCTGCTGGAAGTCGGCTATGACAACGTTAAGTCACAGCAGGTCAGCGAACGCAACGGCCAGTACAAAATTACCCTGGCGCAGCAGTGGCAGGCTGGCGACAGCATCTGGTCACGTCCGGCGCTGCGCCTGTTCGCTACCTATGCCAAATGGGATGAGAAGTGGGGCTACAGCAAAGACGCCTCCGGCGATATCACGTCGCTGGCCGCAGCGGACAGCAGCGGCAACGGTCTGTTCACCAACAGCCGTGGCGACAACGATGAGTGGACCTTCGGCGCACAGATGGAAATCTGGTGGTAAGGCGCTGCGCAGGTTAAGCAAACATCCGCCGTGCGGCAGACGCACGGCGTTTTCGGACAGCGGCAGCCATTGCCTGGCCCACGCCG
This sequence comes from Pantoea sp. R102, assembly GCF_004916815.1. Taxonomy (NCBI): domain Bacteria; kingdom Pseudomonadati; phylum Pseudomonadota; class Gammaproteobacteria; order Enterobacterales; family Erwiniaceae; genus Pantoea; species Pantoea sp. R102. The sequence continues at coordinate 5,425 of NZ_SDFT01000134.1, read as the reverse complement.
CTGCCTGACAGCTTGTTGGGATATCACAATGAAAAAACATCTTATCGCCTTCTGCCTGAGCAGCGCGCTGCTGACCGGCGTCATTATGCCAGTTCAGGCCGACATCAATCTGGTGCCACAGGATCTTTCCGCGGCGCCGTCCATTCCCACCGCGCGGCTGCAGCAGCTGAGCTGGCAGCCGGTGGATGCTTCACGTGCACAAACCACCACGCTGACACAAAGCGCAACGCCGCTGGATGTACGTGGCGTAACAGGGGCCATTGCGGCTTACAGCCTGCCTGCCAATCAGGGCGAGCTGACGGTTACGCTAAGCAGCGAGGTGGTACACAATCAGGTCTTTGCCCCTAATGTGCTGGTACTGGACGAAAACCTGCAGCCGGCCGCGTGGTTTCCGAGCCGCTTCTTTAGCTATCAGCAGCCCGGCGTGATGAGCGCCGACCGGCTGGAAGGAGTGATGAAGCTGACGCCGGTGCCGGGCCAGCAGAAGATCTATTTGCTCGTGTTCACCACCGACCAGGATTTAACCCAGACCACCACGTTGCTGGATCCGGCCAAAGCTTATGCCAAAGGCACCGGCCATGCGGTACCGGATATTCCCGATCCGGTGGCGCGTCACAGTCGCGACGGCAAAATCAAACTGAAAGTGGCAACCAGTTCCGGCTCGTCGATACTGGTCGGCCCGCTGTTTGGCTCAGCCGCGCCTGCCGCCGTGACCGTTGGCAGCACCCGGCCGGCCATGGCCGCCACGACGGCGCGCGCGCCAGCGCCTGAACCGGCACCGCTGGTGAATGAGACGGAAAGCTATTTCAATCAGAGCATTCGTCAGGCGGTGCAACAGGGCAATATCGATAAAGCGCTGAAGCTGCTGGATGAAGCAGAGCGTCTGGGATCGACCTCGGCGCGGCAAACCTTTATCAGCAGTGTTAAAGGCAAGGGGTGAAACTGCCCCGACAGTGCTGAGTTGCCCCACCTGGTGCGCTTCGGCGCACCTTTTTTATGGCACTCCGACCTGCACGCAGCAGGTCGGTTTCGTGCTACTTACGCTGACGCTGACGCTGACGTGATTGTACCGCCGTCAGCAACGCATCGATCCTGTCATCCTCCGCCATCGCTTCCAGCGTTACACTCAGTTTACGTCGCCAGTTGGGATACTGATCGACGGTGCCCGGCACGTTGACCGGCAGTGCCATATCCAGCCACTCTTCCGGCTGCAAACCGAGCAGCGCACACTGGCTGCGGGCCAGATAGCGATGGATCGCCTGACTAAGCTGATGACTCATGCGGACGCTGGCCCGCCGAAAGCGGCGGCGCGGCGGCAGATCACCGCTGCGCAACAGCGTACGCAGCAACGCCTGTTTAGCCAGGCGCCGATCGCGATACAGGCCAGCGAGAATCGCCCGATCGGGGTACAGTCCGAGAGCACTGCCCAGCCGCAAATCGTCACTTTGCCACCAGCCGCGCAGCGTCGGCATATCATGGGTGGTGGTAACGGCCATCGCCTGACGCGGCCACGTCGCTGGCGCGCGGAAGTGGCGCTGCGATTCCTGCTCAAAGTAGAGCACTTTGTAGGAGTACACACCGGCGTCGCGCAGTTTATCAACGATGGCTTCCGGCACGGTGCCCAGATCCTCGCCAATCACCATGCAACGATGGCGCTGGCTCTCCAGTGCCAGAATCGCCAGCAAATCATCCACCGGATAGTGCACATAGGCACCGTGCGCCGCGCTTTCGTCCTTCGGTATCCACCATAAACGCAGCAGCGCCATCACATGGTCGATGCGCAGCGCGCCGCAGTCGCGCATGCTGGCGCGCAGCAGGTCGATCCACGGTTCATAGCCGCGCGCGGCCATCACCTGCGGGTCCATCGGCGGCAATCCCCAGTTCTGACCGAGCGGACCGAGGATATCCGGCGGCGCGCCAACACTGGCGTCCAGGCAGTAAAGCTGCCGATCGCGCCAGGTTTCCGCGCCATCCGCCGCCACGCCCACCGCCAGGTCGCGATACAGCCCGATCGCCATCTGCTGCTGCTGACACAGCTGCCAGCAGGCGGCGAATTGCTCTGCCGCCAGCCACTGCAGCCACATGTAGAAACGCACCTCGTCGCTGTGCTCAATGCGAAACGCCAGCACTGCCGCACTGTTGGCCTGCTGCCATTCGGCCGGCCAGTGTTGCCAGCCATAGCCCGTGCCATCCTGGGCGCTGCGCGCCGCGTGCAGCGCATCAAACAGCCCCTGATGCAGCAGGCTGTCGCCCCCGGCACGCACAAACTCCACAAACGCCTGTGCCTGTCCATCATCTGCCGTGCGCCGGCGAAACTGTTGCCAGGCAAGCCGCAGTCCCTGCAACTTAAGCCGGGTGACGGCAGTGTAATCCACCCACGCGGCATCACGCGCTGCCCGAATCGCCTGCTGCGTCTCCTCAGCTTGCCACCAGGCCTGCGCCGCGTCGCTGAGGCCAAAATCTGCCACGGCGCTTACGTCGATATAGAGGATGTTGAGCCAGCGCCGGGAAGAGGGACTGTAAGGGCTGGCGCTCTCCGGTGCGGCAGGAAACAGCGCGTGCAGCGGATTGAGCCCGACAAACGCGCCGCCGCGCCGCGCGGTTTCAGCGATCATCTGCCGCAGATCGCCGAAATCCCCGATGCCCCAGTTAGCCGCAGAGCGCAGCGTATACAGCTGAATACAGCTGCCCCACAGCGATTCGCCCGCCAGCAGTTCCGCAGGTTCGTAGCAGCGGCGGGGTGCCACTATAATCGGGCAATAGTGACACTGTAACTCCTGGGTCAATGTCAGCTGGTGATAACCGGCGGGCAACGCGGGCAACACCAACGCTTCACCCGGCTGGCAGCGCCCGGACCAGTTTTCGCCGCTTTCGCTCGTCAGCTGCCATTCCGCATCGGCGCTGAGCACCGGTGCCAGACTCAGTGGCTGTCCGACATAAAAAATCACCACCGGCGGCAGCGGTGCGGAGCCGTTCGCAGGGGCCTGCATCAGCGCAGCGAGACGCTGATGGGTAAGAGCAGAAATCTGCTGCGGTTTTCCGTGCGCATCAATATATTCCGCAGCAATAAGCGCGTCAGCACGGCGATCAAGAGCATCTTTGGGTTTCATGGCGTTCCTTAGCGGCTGGCCTGCCAGATACGTTGCTGATAGTCACGGATGGCGCGATCGGCACTGAACATGCCGCAACGCGCGGTATTGAGGATTGCGGCGCGCGTCCAGGCCTCAGGATCGGCCCACAGCGCTTCAACCTGCTGCTGCGCGTTGAGATAGTGGCGAAAATCAGCCAGTACCAGATAAGGATCGCCGCCTTGCGCGCCCAGGCTGTTGACCAGATCGCTGAACGCCGTGCGGTCGCCGTTACTGAAGGTGCCATCTTCCAGCGCGGTCAGCGCGCGATCCAGCTGCGCGTCCTTACTGCGCCAGTTCAATGGCGAGTAACCGGCCTGTTTCAGCGCGCTGACCTGCTCTACGGTATGGCCAAAGATGAAGATATTCTCTTCACCGACCTGCTGCGCGATTTCAACGTTGGCCCCATCCAGCGTACCGATGGTGAGTGCACCGTTCAGCGCCAGCTTCATATTGCCGGTACCGGATGCTTCTTTGCCCGCAGTAGAGATCTGTTCCGAGAGATCGGCGGCCGGGATCAGGCGCTCGGCAACCGACACGTTGTAATCAGGGATAAAGACAATTTTCAGCCGGTCGCCGACGCGCGCATCGTGGTTGATGGTTTCCGCCACTTTATTGATGGCGTAGATGATGTTTTTTGCCAGCGCATAACCCGGCGCCGCTTTGGCACCAAACAGCATCACGCGCGGAGCCAGATTGGCCTGCGGATCGCTGACCAGCGTTTGCCACAGCGCAATCATGTGCAGCAGCATCAGGTGCTGCCGTTTGTATTCGTGCAGCCGCTTAATCTGGACGTCAAACAGCGCATCAGGCTGCACCGCAATGCCGGTTCGGGCGGCGATCCACTCTGTCAGTGCCTGCTTGTTGTGCTGCTTAATGGCGCGATATTCGGCGCGGAAGGCGGCATCATCGGCGAATGGCGTCAGATCCTGCAGCGCATCGAGATCGTTAAGCCACGGACGCTGCAGCGTTTTGTTGATCAGCGCCGCCAGCGCCGGATTGCACTGGTTGATCCAGCGACGCGGCGTGATGCCGTTGGTGACATTGTGGAACTTCTCCGGCCACAGCGCGTGATACTCGGGGAACAGGTCCTGTACCACCAGCCGCGAATGCAGCGCCGCCACGCCGTTGACTGCAAAGCTGCCGACCACGCACAGATTTGCCATGCGCAGTTGCTGATCGTGCACCAGCGCCAGTTTTGACCAGATCGCCTGATTACCCGGCCAGCGTGCCTCAACCTGCTGTTTCAGCTGCGCATTGAGCGTATTGATGATCAGCAGATGGCGCGGCAGCAGGCTGCGCACCAGGCGCAGGTTCCAGCACTCCAGCGCTTCCGGCATCAGCGTGTGGTTGGTATAGGCGAAGGTGCGCTGGGTAATGCGCCAGGCGTCCTGCCAGCTGAGCCGGTGCTCATCCAGCAGCAGGCGCAACAGCTCCGGGATGGCCAGCGTCGGATGCGTATCGTTCAGCTGGATCACTTCATAATCCGCTAACGTTTCGATGGCTCGCCCCGCCGCCTGATGACGACGCAGAATATCCGCCAGCGTACAGGCACACTGGAAATACTGCTGCATCAGACGCAGCTTTTTGCCGGCCTGATGGTTGTCATTCGGGTAGAGCACTTTGGTCAGTTTCTCCGCCTCAATGCCTTGCTGTTCTGCACGCAGAAAATCGCCGTTATTGAAACGCTGGAGATCAAACGGACGGGCATGCTTTGCCTGCCACAGACGCAAGGGCTGCGTGATGCCGTTGCGGAAACCAACCACCGGCAGATCCCAGGCTTCACCCTGCACAACAAAAGCAGGCTGCCATTGCGTCACGCCGTCAATGGTGGTCACGCTGCCGCCCAGTCCGACCTGCACGTCAAGCGCCGCGTTGTGGCGAAACCAGGGATAACGATCGCGCTGCCAGTCATCCGGCTGTTCATGCTGCGCGCCCCCGACAAAATGCTGGCGAAACAGACCGTACTGGTAGTTCAGGCCATAGCCGATCGCAGGCTGGCCGGTGGTCGCCATCGCATCGAGAAAACAGGCGGCCAGCCGTCCCAGACCGCCGTTGCCCAGCGCCGGATCGGTTTCACGCTCCAGCACGTCACTCAGCGTCACGCCTGCTGCGGCCAGCGTCGCTTTGACGCCGTCGTACCAGCCGAGATTCAGCAGATTGTTGCCGGTCAGCCTGCCCAGCAGAAACTCCATCGACAGATAATTAACGTGGCGCTGTCCGCCAGCGGCCGGCTGCAGCGGTATTTCCGCCAGCAGTTCGGCCAGCGGCGCGGGTAAGCCGGCTCCGATCAGCGC
>NZ_SDFT01000133.1:0-13390 GCF_004916815.1 Pantoea sp. R102 | reverse complement strand
CCGCCGCGCAGCTGGCGCTTAAGCCGCTGATTAAGGCTGGCCTGCTTAATCCGGCTCAGTGGCCGGTCATCAATGCCACCAGCGGCGTCAGCGGTGCCGGGCGTAAAGCCAGCGTCACCACCAGCTTCTGTGAAGTCAGCCTGCAGCCGTACGGTCTCTTCAATCACCGTCACCATCCGGAGATTGTGGCCCATCTCGGCACGCCGGTGATCTTCACGCCGCATCTCGGTAATTTCCCGCGCGGCATTCTGGAAACCATCACCTGTCGTCTGAACGCCGGTGTGAGTCAGCAGGATGTGGCGGCGGCGTTCCACAGCGCTTACCACGACAAACCGCTGGTGCGGCTATACGACAAAGGCGTACCGGCGCTGAAAGGGGTGGTTGGCCTGCCGTTCTGCGATATCGGCTTTGCCGTGCAGGGCGAGCACCTGATTGTTGTCGCAGCGGAAGACAACCTGCTGAAAGGCGCCTCCTCACAGGCGGTGCAGTGTCTCAATATTCGTTTCGGCTTCCCCGAAACGCTGTCTCTGATTTAACGGACGGATAACCTGACCATGAGCAATCCTCTGATCATTAAGCTGGGCGGCGTACTGCTGGATAGCGAAGAAGCGCTGGCGCGTCTGTTTGATGCCCTGCTGGCGTACCGCACGCAGTATCAGCGTCCGCTGATCATCGTCCACGGCGGCGGCTGCCTGGTGGACGAGCTGATGAAGAAACTGGCGCTGCCGGTGAAAAAGAAGAACGGTTTGCGCGTGACGCCAGCCGATCAGATCGACATTATTACCGGTGCGCTGGCCGGCACTGCCAACAAAACGCTGCTGGCATGGGCGAAGAAGTACGGCATTGGCGCAGTGGGTTTATGCCTCGGCGATGCCGGCCTGGTGAACGTGGCGCAGTTCGATGAGGAACTGGGGCATGTTGGCAACGCCACGCCGGGTAATCCGCAGCTGCTCAATACGCTGCTGGATGCAGGCTATATGCCGGTGATCAGTTCGATTGGCATCACCGACGGCGGCGAACTGATGAACGTCAACGCTGACCAGGCTGCGACTGCACTGGCCGCGACCATCGGTGCCGACCTGGTGCTGCTGTCGGACGTCAGCGGTATTCTCGACGGCAAAGGTCAGCGCATCGCCGAGATGACCGCAGCCAAAGCCGAGCAGCTGATTGCTCAGGGCATTATTACCGATGGCATGATTGTTAAAGTGCATGCGGCGCTCGACGCGGCGCGTACGCTGGGCCGCCCGGTGGATATCGCCAGCTGGCGTCATGCTGAACAGCTGCCAACCCTTTTCAACGGCGTGTCGATTGGCACCCGGATTCTCGCATAATCAAGGATTACGACATGAGCACGCAAAACATCAAAAAAATCGTTCTGGCTTACTCGGGCGGTCTGGATACCTCGGCCATCATTCCCTGGCTGAAAGAGAACTACGGTGGTTGTGAAGTGGTGGCGTTCGTGGCCAACATTGGTCAGGATCCGGCCGATCTGGAAGGCGTAGAGAAGAAAGCGCTGCAGTCGGGCGCGTCTGAGTGCCATGTGGTCGATCTGCGTGAAGAGTTTATCAGCGAATACGTTTACCCGGTGCTGCAGACCGGTGCGCTGTACGAAGGCACCTATCTGCTGGGCACCTCAATGGCGCGTCCTATCATCGCCAAAGCGCAGGTTGAACTGGCGCTGAAAGTGGGCGCAGACGCGCTGTGCCACGGCGCAACCGGTAAAGGCAACGATCAGGTGCGTTTCGAAACCACCTATACCGCGCTGGCACCGCAGCTTAAAGTGGTGGCGCCATGGCGTGAGTGGAACCTGCGTTCGCGTGAAGCGCTGCTGGATTACCTGAAAGAGCGCAATATCCCGACCACCGCGTCGCTGGAGAAAATCTACAGCCGTGATGAGAACGCCTGGCACATCTCGACCGAAGGTGGCGTGCTGGAGAGTCCGTGGAACGCGCCAAACAAAGATTGCTGGGTGTGGACCGTCGATCCGCTGGAAGCGCCGGATCAGCCCGAAAACGTCACCGTCAGCGTGGAGAAAGGCCAGGTTGTCGCGGTGAACGGTGAGAAACTGAGCCCGTTCCAGTGTCTGGAAAAACTCAATGCGCTGGGAGCGAAACACGGTGTGGGCCGGATTGATATCGTGGAAAACCGTCTGGTGGGCATCAAATCACGCGGCTGCTACGAAACCCCTGGCGGCACCATCATGGTCAACGCGCTGCGTGCGGTTGAGCAGCTGGTACTGGATCGCGACAGCTTCAAATGGCGTGAACAGCTGGGTCAGGAGATGTCTTACGTGGTTTATGACGGCCGCTGGTTCGCACCGCTGCGTCAGTCAATCCAGGCCGCTGCCGCATCGCTGGCAGAGCTGGTGAACGGTGAAGTGGTACTGCAGCTGTACAAAGGCCAGGCCACGGCGATCCAGAAAAAATCGGCGAACAGCCTGTACTCAGAAGAGTTTGCCACCTTCGGCGAAGACGAAGTGTACGATCACCGTCACGCGGGCGGCTTTATCCGTCTGTTCTCGCTCTCTTCACGCATTCGCGCGCTGAACGAGCAGAAGAAGTAATACCGGCGGCAGGCGACATATTTTGCAGGGGCGGCTTCGGGCCGCCCTTTGTTTAACAGATTCAGGAGCAAACAGATGGCACTTTGGGGCGGACGTTTTTCGCAGGCGGCAGATCAACGGTTTAAACAGTTCAACGACTCACTGCGGTTTGACTACCGCCTGGCGGAGCAGGACATCATCGGTTCGGTGGCCTGGTCAAAAGCGCTGGTAACGGTAAACGTGCTGAGCAGTGAAGAGCAGCAGCAGCTGGAAGCCGCGCTGAATGCGCTGCTGGAAGAGGTTCGCGCCAACCCGCAGCAGATTCTGCAGAGCGATGCCGAGGATATTCACAGCTGGGTGGAAGGCAAGCTGATCGATAAAGTCGGCGCGCTGGGCAAAAAGCTGCACACCGGGCGCAGCCGTAACGACCAGGTGGCGACCGATCTCAAACTGTGGTGTAAAACGCAGGTGGCACTGCTGCTGGAAGCTACGCGCGAGCTGCAGTCGGCGCTGGTAGCCACGGCTGAGGCCAATCAGGATGCCGTGATGCCGGGCTACACCCACCTGCAGCGGGCGCAGCCGGTGACTTTTGCTCACTGGTGTCTGGCCTACGTTGAGATGCTGGCGCGCGACGAGAGCCGTCTGCAGGATACGCTGAAGCGGCTGGACGTCAGCCCGCTGGGCTGCGGCGCGCTGGCCGGTACTGCTTATGAGATCGACCGTGAGCAGCTGGCCGGCTGGCTCGGCTTCGCCTCTGCCACGCGTAACAGCCTGGATACCGTGTCAGACCGCGATCACGTGCTGGAGTTGCTGTCTGATGCCTCGATTGGCATGGTGCACCTGTCGCGCTTCGCCGAAGACATGATCTTCTTCAACACCGGTGAAGCCGGCTTTATTGAGCTGTCCGATAAAGTGACGTCGGGCTCATCGCTGATGCCGCAGAAGAAAAATCCGGACGCGCTGGAGCTGATCCGCGGCAAGTGCGGTCGCGTGCAGGGCGCACTGACCGGCATGATGATGACGCTGAAAGGGCTGCCGCTGGCGTATAACAAAGATATGCAGGAAGACAAAGAAGGGCTGTTCGATGCGCTCGATACCTGGCTTGACTGCCTGCATATGTCAGCGCTGGTGCTGGACGGCATTCAGGTGAAGCGTCCGCGCTGTCAGGAAGCCGCCGAGCAGGGTTACGCCAACTCGACCGAACTGGCCGATTATCTGGTAGCCAAAGGCGTGCCGTTCCGCGAAGCGCACCATATCGTCGGCGAAACCGTGGTGGAAGCGATCAAACAAGGCGTCGCGCTGGAGGCATTAAGTCTGGCGCAGTTTAAGCAGTTTAGCGCGGCGATCGGGGAAGATGTTTATCCGGTGCTGTCGCTGCAGTCTTGTCTCGATAAGCGTAACGCGCGCGGCGGCGTAGCACCACAGCAGGTGGCGCTGGCGATTGGCGAAGCGAAGCAGCGCTTAAACCTGGCGTAATGCGCGCCAGGAAATTTCTTTCGCAAAAAAGAGACAATTCTTGATCGGCCTGGCGTGAAGAGTTCTTAAAGTGTGCTCGCAGTTAATTTGGAGAACATAAATGAGCACTTCACGCTTTGGCTACCCTTTCTTTCCTCTGGAGCCGGCCGTTGAAAACCAGGTTCCTGTCACCTTCGATTCCGCCTCGGTGAATGACGGCGGTTTTATTGTCGATGGCGAAATCACCCGCGATACGCGCCCTGCGCTGAACGGCTATGCCGGCCGTGGCGTCACGCTTGAGTGTTACCATAACGGCGAGTTAGTGGGCAGCACGATCAGCGATGCTCAGACCGGCTACTTCAGTTTTACGCTGCCTGCCGCGCTGGCGGGCGGGAGTCATCAGTTCATGGCACAGGTGGCGGCAATGCCGCAGAGCACCAGCGCGCCCTTCACGCTGATCGTCGAAGACGCTGGTTTTGTACCGGTCACGCTAACCGCGATGCACAGCGGCACGCAGTTTATCTGGCCGGAAGAGAGCACTACGCAAACCCAGCCGACCTTTTCCGGTAAAGGCCAGCCCGGCAGCCGGGTTGAGCTGTTTGATAACGATGAGCCGCTCGGCAGCGCGCTGGTCGATAGCGATCACAAATGGACCTTTACGCCGTCTCATGCGCTGGCCGCTGGCGAGCATCAGATCGTGGTGACATGCGGCGCAGGGAATGTCAGTGCGCCGGTCAGCCTGATCGTTGCGGATGATGTTACGGAAGATGTGGCCCGGCCGGAGGCACTCAGCGGCCTGCATCTGCACGACCTGCTGGCCAGCGTGCCGGTTAACCTGTTCCAGGACGCGGAGCTTAACCCGGCCACGCAGCAGTATGAGCTGGTGCTGAATAATGACGATCTGCAGCAGGAGCTGACGCAGTCCGGTATCGTCGGCCACTCCCTGGTGCTGACGGAGCAGGATTTGCAGCAGTTGTTGGGTGATGTGCCACTGTGATGCAGAGGCAAAAAAAAAGCGGGCTTTAAGTAGCCCGCCAACCTCTAGCTTCGGAATTACATATAGTTATAGGCACATCATCAAAGGGCTGGCACTCCCGGCCAACTCAGTGATTTCGTGAGCAGGTTGCAGGTGCTGCTCCAGATTGTTGTTGTTGCGTGTCTGCGTTAGCCGCTTTAACAATCTGTGGTCTTAATCAGATGGCCGGTATTATTCCTGTTCACCGCTTGATAGGGCTAATCGTTCATTGCTATTCTATCTATCGCCACGGGCTATCGTGGTTTGGAGGCTATCAATGAACATTCGTGATCTGGAATATCTGGTTTCGCTGGCGGAACATCGCCACTTTCGTCGTGCCGCTGATGCCTGTCATGTCAGCCAGCCGACCCTGAGCGGGCAGATTCGCAAGCTGGAAGATGAACTGGGTGTGATGCTGCTGGAACGGACCAGCCGTAAGGTGCTGTTTACTCAGGCTGGACTGCTGCTGGTGGATCAGGCGCGAACCGTGCTGCGTGAAGTGAAGGTACTGAAGGAGATGGCCAGCCAGCAGGGCGAAACCATGTCCGGGCCGCTGCACATTGGTCTGATTCCGACCACCGGTCCCTATCTGCTGCCGCATATTATTCCGATGCTGCATCAGACCTTCCCGAAACTCGAGATGTATCTGCACGAGGCGCAAACGCAGCAGCTGCTGGCGCAGCTCGACAGCGGTAAGCTCGACTGCGCGATTCTGGCGCTGGTAAAAGAGAGCGAAGCTTTTATTGAAGTGCCGCTGTTTGACGAGCCGATGAAGCTGGCGATCTATCAGGATCACCCGTGGCACGATCGCGATCGCGTGCCGATGTCGGATCTGGCCGGTGAGAAATTGCTGATGCTGGAAGATGGTCACTGTCTGCGCGATCAGGCGATGGGCTTCTGCTTCGAAGCCGGCGCTGATGAAGATACCCATTTCCGCGCGACCAGCCTGGAAACGCTGCGCAACATGGTAGCAGCCGGCAGCGGTATCACTTTGCTGCCGTCGCTGGCGGTACCGAATGAGCGCGTACGTGATGGCGTGTGCTATCTGCCGTGTTACAAACCGGTGCCGCAGCGCACCATCGCGCTGGTGTATCGTCCGGGATCGCCTCTGCGCAGCCGCTATGAGCAGCTGGCAGAAGCAATTAAAACCCACATGCAGGGTTACCTGGACCGTTCGTTAAAACAGGCGGTTTAAGCCGTTTAACGCCGCCACGCGGTAGGCTTCGGCCATGGTGGGGTAGTTGAAGGTGGTGTTCACGAAATACTCAATCGTGTTACCGCCGTTCTTCTGCTCCATGATGGCCTGGCCGATGTGAATGATCTCCGCCGCACGCTCGCCAAAGCAGTGAATACCCAGAATCTCTTTGGTTTCGCGGTGGAACAGGATCTTCAGACTGCCGACGTGCATGCCGACAATCTGCGCGCGTGCCAGATGCTTAAACTGTGCACGGCCCACTTCATACGGCACTTTCATCGCCGTCAGCTGCTGTTCGGTTTTGCCGACGGAGCTGATTTCCGGAATGGTGTAAATCCCGGTCGGGATATCTTCAATCAGGTGCGCGGTGGCTTCCCCTTTGATGATCGCCTGCGCGGCAATGCGGCCCTGATCGTAAGCGGCAGAGGCCAGGCTCGGGTAACCAATCACGTCGCCCACCGCATAAATGTGCGGCTGCGCGGTCTGATACATGCTGTTCACTTTCAGCAGTCCACGGCCATCGGCTTCCAGCCCGACGTTTTCCAGCGCCAGTGAATCGGTATTACCGGTACGGCCGTTAGCATACAGCAGGCAATCGGCTTTGACCTTTTTGCCGGACTTGAGGTGCATGATGACGCCATCGCTGACACCTTCAATCTTCTCAAACTCTTCGTTGTGACGAATCACCACGCCGCTGTTCCAGAAGTGATAAGAGAGCGAATCAGACATCTCCTGATCGAGGAACGCCAGCAGGCGATCGCGGGTGTTGATCAGGTCAACCTTGACGTTAAGGCCGCGGAAAATCGACGCATATTCACAGCCAATCACACCCGCACCGTAAATGATGACGTGGCCGGGTTCATGATGCAGGTTGAGGATGGAGTCGGAGTCGTAAATGCGCGGATGGGTAAAATCGACGTCCGCCGGATGATACGGGCGGGAACCACAGGCGATGACAAACTTCTCTGCGGTTAAGCGCTCGCGCGTGCCGTCTGGCTGTTCCACTTCGATGGTGTTGGCATCAACAAAATGGGCGTCGCCCTGATAAAGCTCACAGCGGTTACGCTCGTAAAAGCCCTGACGCATGGCAGTCTGCTGGCTGATGACGTTCTCAGTATGATTCAGAATGTCGGCGAACGAGGAGCGCAGGAGTCGGGTGTGATCGCTATAAAGAGGGTTTTGATTGAACTCAATGATACGGCTGACAGCGTGACGCAGAGCTTTGGAAGGGATGGTTCCCCAGTGAGTACAACCGCCGCCGATGTTGTGGTAGCGTTCGATCACTGCAATGCGCGCTCCCTGCTTCACCAGCCCCATCGCCGCACCTTCGCCGCCCGGACCGGAGCCAATCACAATGGCATCGTAATCGTAAGACTTTTGCATACCAGTACGTCCTATGTTTCTATACATTTTTACAACGAGATTCTAACATCTCGCCGCGCACATCTGAATTCTAACAGCGTAAATTGGCAAAGTTTGACAATCAGTGAGGTTAACAGGCGGTCACAAACTTTGCGCCGCTGTACGCTGAAAAGTTTGTTATAGTGCCTGCCTGATTACTCACAAGGCCGGGAAAATGGGCGTTCGAGCGCAACAAAAAGAACGTACACGACGTTCACTGATTGAAGCGGCATTCAGTCAGTTAAGTGCAGAAAGGAGTTTTGCCAGCCTGAGTTTACGCGAAGTGGCACGCGAAGCCGGCATTGCACCGACCTCGTTTTACCGTCACTTTCGCGATGTGGATGAGCTCGGCCTGACGATGGTCGATGAAAGTGGCCTGATGCTGCGCCAGCTGATGCGCCAGGCGCGCCAGCGCATTGCCAAAGGTGGCAGCATCATCAAAACCTCGGTCGCCACGTTTATGGAGTTCATCGGGAACAATCCCAACGCTTTTCGTCTCTTACTACGCGAGCGCTCCGGCACCTCAGCGGCTTTTCGTGCGGCGGTCGCGCGGGAGATTCAGCACTTTATCGCTGAACTGGCCGACTACCTTGAGCTGGAAAACCGCATGCCGCGCAGCTTTACCGAAGCGCAGGCGGAAGCGATGGTGACGATTGTGTTCAGCGCCGGCGCGGAAGCGCTGGATGTGGATATCGAACAGCGGCGCAAACTGGAAGAGCGTCTGGTGCTGCAGCTGCGAATGATCGCCAAAGGCGCGTATTACTGGTATCGCCGGGAGCAAGAGCGCCTGGCGGTTACCCTGGAAACCCCCGAAGAGTAATGTGATAAGGATAATGAAATGATTGAGCAAAACCCTCGCGATAAAGGAACGCTGTTACTGGCTTTTATCACCGGTTTAGCTATCAACGGCTCCTTTTCGGTGCTGTTCAGCACCTTTGTTCCCTTTTCGATTTTCCCGCTGATCGCCCTTGGCCTTGCCGCGTGGTGTCTGCATCAGCGCTATCTCAACCGCAATATGCCGGACGGCATGCCTTCGCTGGCGGCGGCATTTTTTCTGCTGGGGATTCTGGTGTACAGCGCGCTGGTGCGTGCCGAATATCCGGATATCGGGTCTAACTTCATCCCGACCATTCTGATGGTGGCGCTGGTGTTCTGGATCGCCATGCGCTTCCGCCGCAGCAAGAACAAGCACTGAAAACAATCACGGGAACCGCAGGGTTCCCGTTTTTTTAGGCTTTGCGCGTCAGTAACACACCGCATTCCATATGGTGGGTGTAAGGGAACTGGTCAAACAGCGCCAGCCGCGTGATGTTATGCGTGGCACTCAGTACGCTGAGGTTGTCGCACAGCGTTTGCGGATTACAGGAAATATAGAGAATACGCGGATAGGCCTGCACCATCTTCACCGTCTCATCATCCAGCCCGCTGCGCGGCGGATCGACAAAGATGGTCTCGCACTGATAGCTGTTGAGATCGATGCCTTCCAGACGGTTGAAGCTGCGCACGCCGTTCATCGCCTGGGTAAACTCTTCGGCTGCCATACGAATAATTTGCACGTTGTCGATGTGGTTGGCCGCGATGTTGTACTGCGCCGAAGCCACCGACGGTTTGGCGATTTCCGTCGCCAGTACGCGGCGGAAGTTACGCGCCAGCGCCAGCGAAAAATTGCCATTACCACAGTACAGCTCCAGCAGATCGCCGCGCGAATCTTGCGTCACGTCCAGCGCCCACTCCAGCATCTGAATATTCATCGCCGCATTCGGCTGGGTGAAGCTGTTCTCCACCTGACGATAGATCATCTCCTGACCGGCCACCGGCAGGCGCTCATCGACGTAATCGCGATCGAGGCAGATTTTGGTTTTCGTGGCACGGCCAATCAGTTGCACATCAAACCCTTCTGCACGCAGGCTATCGCGCAGCGCAGTCGCGGCTTCGGTCCAGTCGGCTTCCAGCTTGCGGTGATACAGCAGCGAGATCACGATCTGGTTGCTCAGGGTGGAGAGATAATCGATCTGGAACAGTTTGAAACGCAGCGCGCGATTATCGCGGATCGCGGCGATCAACTTTGGCATCAGCGTGTTGATCAACTGGCTGGCCGCCGGAAACTGATCGACGCGGATACGCTGTTTGGTCTCTTGATCGAAGATGATGTGATAGAGCTCGTCACCGTCGTGCCAGATGCGGAATTCGGCGCGCATACGATAGTGGCTGACCGGCGAGCGGAACACCTCCACGTCGGGCGCTGCGTAGGGGGCCATCATCGCCTGTAAGCGGCTGACTTTTTCCGCCAGTTGCGCGTCGTATTGTTCAATCGGGAGTTGTTCGGGTGTCATCTTCAATCCTGGTGTTAAGCCTGCCTGCCGGGCGATTGTAGGCATTCACCTGCTGATGTCCAGTCCCGGACAGTGCAGGAAGGCTGGCAGTCTGGATTTCCGGCCTTCTTAAACGTAGACTGCGGCTGCCGGCCTCCTTGAGTTAAAAGGGAATCCAGTGTGAATCTGGAGCTGACGCGCAGCGGTAAAAGAATGTCGTGGTGATCGCAATTGCAGACACTGTCCTCGCGGATGGGAAGTCTTCACCACTTATGATTCCCAGCCCGAAGACCTGCCGGTGTGACGTCGCAACTTCTGAGATCATCGCGTGCTATCGATCCCGGACCTGCGGCATCCTGCTTCGTCTTTTGGATGCTATAACAATGAAAACAACACACGCTTCGCTGTTTGCCTTTAGTGCAACGGCGTTGTCGCTCTGGGCGCAATCTGGCTACGCGCAGCAGAATGATGATACGCAAATCGTTACCGCCAACCGGTTTTTGCAGCCGGTTTCCTCCGTTCTCGCGCCGACGACAGTCGTGACCCGCGACGATATCGATCGCTGGCAGGCGAAAAGCCTGACGGACGTCATGCGTCGCCTGCCTGGCGTGGACATCGCGCAGAACGGTGGCCTCGGCCAGCTGAGCTCGCTGTTTGTGCGCGGCACCAACTCCAGCCACGTACTTATACTCATCGACGGTATCCGGCTAAACCAGGCGGGTGTGTCCGGATCGTCTGATTTAAGCCAGATTCCGCTTTCTCTGGTCCAGCGCATCGAATATGTGCGCGGTGCGCGCTCGGCGGTGTATGGTTCCGATGCGATTGGCGGCGTGGTGAACATCATCACCGGTCGTGATAAGCCGGGCACGACGCTGAGCGCGGGCGTGGGCTCGAAAGGCTATCAAAACTATGAAGGTTCTACCCAGCAGCAGCTGGGCGCAGCCACGACGCTGACCATGGCGGGCAACTACACCTATACGCGCGGCTATGATGTAGTGGCAAACCTGCCGGATGTGTATGGCGATCCGGCGCAGAAAGATCGCGATGGCTTCATGAACAAGACACTGTATGGCGCGCTGGAGCACCAGTTCAGTGACGGGCTGAGCGGCTTTGTCCGCGGCTACGGTTTTGACAACCGTACGGCCTACGACGGCACCTACAGCTACGATAACAGTTTCAACATCAATGGATTAAACGATACCCGTCAGCTCTACAGCCAGACCTGGGACAGCGGCCTGCGTTACAGCAACGACATTTATTCGACGCAGCTGATCGCCAGTTACAGCCGCAGCAAAGACTATAACTACGATCCGCGTACAGGCCGCTACGGCCCGTCGACCACGCTGGATGACAGCAAGCAGTACAATGTGCAGTGGGGCAATACGTTGCAGGTGGCGCAGGGCAGCGTAAGCGCGGGCGTGGACTGGCAGAAACAGACCACGGAACCCGGCACCGCTTACGTGGCTGACAGCACCGAACTGCGTAACACCGGCATCTATGCCACCACCCAGCAGCAGCTGGGCAGCGTAACGCTGGAAGGCGCGGTACGCGGTGACGACAACAGCCAGTTTGGCTGGCACGGCACCTGGCAGGGCGGGGCGTCATGGGCGTTTGTTGATGGCTATAGCGTGTTTGCCAATTACGCGACGGCGTATAAAGCGCCTCGTCTCGGCCAGTTGTATGGTTCTTATGGCAACAGCGACCTGAAGCCGGAAGAGAGTAAACAGTGGGAAGCGGGCTTCTCTGGCCTGACCGGGCCGGTAAACTGGCGCGTATCCGGTTATCGTAACGATATCGATAATCTGATTGATAGCGATCCCACCACCTATATCTATTACAACATCGATAAAGCGCGCATTAAGGGCGTAGAAGCCACGGCGTCGTTCGATACCGGTCCGCTTAGCCATCAGATTTCTTACGACTATGTTGATGCGCGCGATGCTGAAACCGATCAACCGCTGGTGCGCCGTGCGAAGCAGCAGGTGAAATACCAGCTCGACTGGACGATTTATGAGTTTGACTGGTCACTGACCTATCATTATCTCGGCGATCGCTATGATACGGATTACAACC
This sequence comes from Pantoea sp. R102, assembly GCF_004916815.1. Classification (NCBI taxonomy): domain Bacteria; kingdom Pseudomonadati; phylum Pseudomonadota; class Gammaproteobacteria; order Enterobacterales; family Erwiniaceae; genus Pantoea; species Pantoea sp. R102. Next base: position 1,397 of record NZ_SDFT01000133.1, on the reverse strand, counting down.
ACGCCTTTACCCCGCAGCGCGTCAAACTGGGCGGTGTAAGTTTATGGGATCTGGCAGTTTCGTATCCGGTCACATCACAGCTCACCGTTCGTGGTAGAATTGCCAACCTGTTCGATAAAGACTACGAGACAGTGTATGGCTATCAAACTCCAGGAACGGAGTACTATCTCAGCGCCAGCTACAGCTTCTGATCTGCGCCCCACCGTGCTGGTGTTTGACTCCGGCGTCGGTGGGCTCTCCGTCTATGATGAGGTCCGGCAACTGCTGCCGGGCCTGCACTATCTCTATGCCTTCGATAATGCCGGCTTCCCTTACGGTGAAAAAAGCGAAGAGTACATTGTTGAGCGGGTCGTAGCGGTGGTGGAGGCTATCGTACAGCGCGTGCCGCTGGCATTAGTGGTCATCGCCTGTAACTCCGCCAGTACTGTATCCCTGCCAGCGTTGCGTCAGCGCTTTGAGTTCCCGGTCGTTGGCGTCGTGCCGGCGATTAAACCGGCGGCCCGTCTGACGCGTAACGGCGTGGTCGGCCTGCTGGCCACGCGCGGCACGGTGAAACGGCCTTACACCCATGAGCTGGTGGCGCAGTTTGCGCGCGAATGTAAAATCGAAATGCTGGGCTCGGCGGAACTGGTTGAACTGGCGGAAGCCAAACTGCACGGAGAAACGGTGTCGCTGGACGATGTGCGTCGCGCAGTACAACCGTGGCTGCGTATGAAAGAGCCGCCGGATACCGTGGTGCTGGGTTGTACCCATTTCCCGCTGTTACGTGAAGAGCTGCAGCAGGTGTTGCCTGATGGCACCCGGCTGGTGGATTCGGGCGCAGCGATTGCACGGCGCACCGCCTGGTTGTTAGAGCACGAAGCGCCTCAGGCGCGTTCCAGCGGACAGAATGTGGCATTTTGTACGCGTATGGATGACGAAGTGGTGCAATTATCACCGGTTTTGCAGCGTTATGGCTTCCCGCTGCTGGAAAAACTGGCGATTTGACGGGCTTTCGCCGAAAAAAACAGCACTCGAAAATTAATTTGCATTTAGCCCTTGTCAGCCCGAAAGAACTCCCTATAATGCGCCTCCACTGACACGGCACAACGGCTTACGAAGCGCCCTGTTAGTGAGGTGGCCCTTAACGGCAACCTTCAGAAAAGCAAAAATAAATGCTTGACTGAGAAAGCGGAAAGCGTAATATACGCATCCCGCGCCGCTTGAGAAATCGCGGCACTGCTCTTTAACAATTTATCAGACAATCTGTGTGGGCACTCGCAGGATTGATATCAGCGTCTCCGGACGTAAAAAACATCAAGTCTTTGCTGAGTGAACACGTAATTCATTACGAAGTTTAATTCACAGAGCATCGCTGCACACGTTGCAGCAAATCAAACTTAAATTGAAGAGTTTGA
>NZ_SDFT01000132.1:0-34393 GCF_004916815.1 Pantoea sp. R102 | reverse complement strand
CCAGCGCCAGCGCTGCCGGTGCAGCGCGTCGAGCAGATGACGCTGAGCACCAGCCAGAGCGATGAAGCTTACTGCAACGTGGTAAGCGAACTGCAGCAGGCCATTCGCATCGGTGAAATTTTCCAGGTGGTACCATCGCGCCGCTTCTCACTGCCGTGCCCGTCACCGCTGGCGGCTTACGATACGCTGAAAAACAGCAACCCCAGCCCGTACATGTTCTTTATGCAGGATCAGGATTTTGCGCTGTTCGGCGCTTCGCCGGAGAGCTCGCTGAAGTATGACGCCAGCTCACGCCAGATCGAAATCTACCCGATTGCCGGTACGCGTCCGCGCGGTCGCCATGCGGATGGCTCGCTGGATCGCGACCTGGACAGCCGTATTGAACTGGAAATGCGCACCGATCATAAAGAGCTGGCTGAGCACCTGATGCTGGTGGATCTGGCGCGCAACGACCTGGCGCGTATCTGTGTGCCCGGCAGCCGTTACGTGGCGGATTTAACCAAAGTGGACCGCTACTCGTTTGTGATGCATCTGGTGTCCCGCGTGGTTGGCACGCTGCGCAACGATCTTGATGTGCTGCACGCCTATCGCGCCTGCATGAACATGGGCACGCTGAGTGGTGCACCGAAAGTGCGTGCGATGCAGCTGATTGCGGAAAAAGAAGGCACGCGGCGCGGCAGCTACGGCGGCGCGGTCGGCTACTTTACCGCCAGCGGCGACCTTGATACCTGCATCGTCATCCGCTCCGCCTGGGTGGAAGGTGGCGTCGCCACTGTGCAGGCCGGTGCCGGCGTGGTGCTGGATTCTCAGCCTCAGGCTGAAGCGGATGAGAGCCGCAACAAAGCCCGCGCGGTATTGCGCGCCATCGCTACTGCCCATCACTGCAAGGAGATTTTCTGATGGCCGATATCCTGCTGCTCGATAATATCGACTCCTTTACCTACAACCTCGTTGATCAGCTGCGTACCTTTGGCCACAACGTGGTGATTTACCGCAACAACGTCCCGGCAGAAGTGCTGATCGACCGCCTGCAGCAGATGGAAAACCCGGTGCTGATGCTCTCACCCGGCCCTGGCGCACCGAAAGATGCCGGCTGCATGCCGCAGCTGTTACAGGCGCTGCGCGGTCAGCTGCCGATCATTGGTATCTGTCTCGGCCATCAGGCCATCGTCGAAGCTTACGGCGGGCACGTCGGCCAGGCGGGCGAAATTCTGCATGGTAAAGCCTCCGCCATTACCCATGATGGCGAGGCAATGTTTACCGGCCTCAGCAACCCGCTGCCGGTGGCGCGTTACCACTCGCTGGTGGGCAGCAATACGCCGGCGGAACTGACGGTTAACGCCAGCTACAACGGCATGGTGATGGCGGTGCGTCACGAAACGGACCGCGTGTGCGGCTTCCAGTTCCATCCTGAGTCGATTCTCACCACGCAGGGCGCACGTCTGCTGGAGCAAACACTGGCCTGGGCGCTGGCGAAATAACAGGGAGATGATGATGCAAACTATTCTGGAAAAACTGTATCAGGCGCAAACGCTGAGCCAGGCCGAGAGCCACCAGCTGTTCAGCGCGATTATTACCGGACAGCTGGAGCCGACGCAGCTGGCAGCGGCGCTGATCGCCATGAAAGTGCGTGGCGAGCGCCCGGAAGAGATCGCCGGTGCCGCCTCCGCGCTGCTGGCCGATGCCAGACCTTTCCCGCGTCCGGACTATACCTTTGCCGATATCGTTGGCACCGGCGGTGATGGCAGCAACAGCATTAATATTTCAACGGCCAGCGCCTTTGTCGCCGCCACCTGCGGGCTGAAAGTGGCCAAGCACGGCAACCGCAGCGTCTCCAGCAAATCCGGATCTTCCGATCTGCTGGCCGCTTTCGGTATCAATCTCGACATGCCGGCGCAGCAGGCACGGCAGGCGCTGGACGATCTCAACGTCTGCTTCCTGTTTGCGCCGCAGTATCACAGCGGTTTCCGCCACGCGATGCCGGTGCGCCAGCAGCTGAAAACCCGCACGCTGTTTAACGTACTTGGTCCGCTGATCAACCCGGCGCGCCCACCGCTGGCGGTGATTGGCGTCTACAGTCCGGAACTGGTGCTGCCCATTGCCCAGACGCTGAAAGTGCTGGGCTACCAGCGTGCTGCCGTGGTGCACGGTGGCGGCATGGATGAAGTGGCGCTGCACAGTGCGACCCAGGTCGCTGAGCTGCGTGACGGCGAGATCACCAGTTACCAGTTGACGCCGGAAGACTTTGGCTTCAGCTTCCAGCCGAAAGAGGCACTGGCCGGCGGCACACCGGAAGAAAACCGTGACATTCTGACGCGTTTGCTCCAGGGTAAAGGCCAGCCCGCCCACGAGCAGGCCGTTGCGGTAAATGTCGCAATGTTGCTGAAAGTATTCGGAAATGAAGATTTGCGCGATAACGCTGAGCGCGCCATGGCTGCCATTCGCAGCGGTCAGGCGTACGAGCGCGTTGTGGCACTGGCAGCGAGAGGATGAAATGAGTATCAAGGGCACCGTATTAGAGAAAATTGTGCAGGATAAAGCCCTATGGGTTGAAGCACGGAAATCGCAGCAGCCGCTGGCCTCCTTCCAGAACGATCTGCAGCCGGCGGAGCGTCATTTTTACGAAGCGCTCCGTGGCACGCGCACCGTCTTCATTCTGGAGTGTAAAAAAGCCTCCCCGTCGAAAGGGCTGATTCGCGCCGATTTTGATCCCGCGACTATCGCCGGGATCTACCGCCATTACGCCTCTGCGGTGTCAGTGCTGACCGATGAGAAATATTTCCAGGGCAGCTTTGATTTCCTGCCGGTGGTCAGCGCCGCCATCACGCAGCCGGTGCTGTGCAAAGACTTTATTATTGATCCCTACCAGATTTACCTGGCGCGCTATTATCAGGCCGATGCCATTCTGCTGATGCTGTCCGTACTGGATGATGAGCAGTACCGTCAGCTGGCTGCGGTGGCGCACAGTCTGAAAATGGGCGTGCTGACCGAAGTCAGTAACGAAGAAGAGCTGGAGCGCGCTATTGCGCTGGAAGCTAAAGTGGTCGGCATCAACAACCGCGATCTGCGTGATTTGTCGATTGACCTGAATCGCACGCGTCAGCTGGCCCCGCGTCTCAGCCATGGCGTCACCGTAATCAGCGAGTCCGGCATCCATAATTACGCCCAGGTGCGCGAGCTGAGCCATTTTGCTAACGGCTTTTTAATTGGCTCGGCGCTGATGGAAGAGCACGACCTCGACGCCGGTGTACGCCGCGTGCTGCTGGGCGATAACAAGGTGTGCGGCCTGACCCGCCCGGAAGATGCGCAGGCCGCGCATCAGGCTGGCGCGCTGTATGGCGGCGTGATCTTTGCCGCCGGTTCGCCGCGCCAGGTTAACGAGGCGCAGGCGCAGGTGGTGATCGCCGCTGCGCCGCTGAAGTATGTCGGCGTGTTCCGCAATCAGCCTATCGGTGACGTTGTCACGTTAGCCACACGTTTATCGCTTGCGGCCGTCCAGCTGCACGGCGACGAAGACAAAGCCTACGTTGCGGAACTTCGCCAGGCGCTGCCAGCCAGCGTGCGCATCTGGAAGGCGCTGAGCATTCAAGATCGGTTGCCGCCACGCGACTGGCCGCACGTTGATCGCTACGTGCTGGATAATGGCCAGGGTGGCAGCGGTCAGCGCTTTGACTGGTCGCTGCTGCAGGGTGAAGAGCTGGCTGATGTGCTGCTGGCCGGAGGCCTGAGCGCCGATAACTGCGTCGAAGCCGCTCAGCTCGGCTGTGCCGGCCTCGACTTCAACTCCGGCGTGGAATCCGCGCCGGGCATCAAAGATGCCAGCAAAGTCGCGGCGGTATTCCGCACGCTGCGCGCCTATTAATTGCGTCTGCCCGCCTGCGGGCGGGCCGGATAAGGAAGAGGACACGATGACGACATTACTTAATCCCTACTTTGGCGAATTTGGCGGCCAGTATGTGCCGCAGATTTTGATGCCAGCACTGCGTCAGCTGGAAACGGCCTTTGTTGAAGCACAGCGCGATCCGGCGTTTCAGGCTGAATTCACTGACCTGCTGAAAAACTACGCCGGTCGCCCGACGGCCCTGACGCTGTGCAGCAACCGGACCAAAGGCAGCAAAACCCGCCTGTACCTGAAGCGCGAAGACCTGCTGCACGGCGGCGCACACAAAACTAACCAGGTGCTGGGCCAGGCGCTGCTGGCAAAACGCATGGGCAAAAACGAGATCATCGCGGAAACCGGCGCCGGTCAGCACGGCGTGGCGTCGGCACTGGCGTGTGCCCTGCTCGGCATGAAATGCCGTATTTACATGGGCGCGAAAGACGTTGAGCGCCAGTCACCCAACGTGTTCCGTATGCGGCTGATGGGCGCAGAGGTGATTCCGGTACACAGCGGCTCGGCCACGCTGAAAGATGCCTGTAACGAGGCGCTGCGCGACTGGTCCGGCAGCTACGAAACCGCACACTACATGCTCGGCACTGCCGCAGGTCCGCACCCGTTCCCGACCATTGTGCGTGAATTCCAGCGCATGATTGGCGAAGAGACCAAAGCGCAGATTCTTGAAAAAGAGGGTCGCCTGCCGGATGCGGTACTGGCGTGCGTCGGCGGCGGTTCTAACGCCATCGGCATGTTTGCGGATTTCATCGAAGAGAGCAGCGTGCGCCTGATCGGCGTGGAGCCTGCGGGTCACGGTATTGACACCGGTGAGCACGGTGCGCCGCTCAAGCACGGTCGCGTCGGCATCTATTTCGGCATGAAGGCGCCGATGATGCAGACCGAAGAGGGACAGATCGAAGAGTCCTACTCCATCTCTGCCGGTCTCGATTTCCCGTCGGTCGGTCCGCAGCATGCGCACCTGAACAGCACCGGCCGCGCTGACTACGTGTCAATCACGGATGATGAAGCGCTGGATGCCTTTAAAACGTTGTGTCGTGCCGAAGGCATCATTCCGGCACTGGAGTCATCGCACGCGCTGGCGTATGCGCTGAAGATGATCCGCGAAAACCCGGACAAAGAGCAGTTGCTGGTGGTAAACCTTTCCGGCCGCGGCGACAAAGACATCTTTACCGTTCACGATATTCTGAAAGCTAAGGGAGAGATCTGATGGAGCGTTATAATCAGCTGTTTCAACGTCTGTCCGCGAAACAGGAAGGCGCATTTGTGCCCTTCGTCACCCTTGGCGATCCGTCGCCGGCGCTGTCGCTGAAAATCATTGATGCGCTGGTCGCGGGCGGTGCGGATGCGCTGGAGCTGGGCATTCCGTTCTCTGATCCGCTGGCCGATGGACCGACGATTCAGGGCGCTACGCTGCGCGCCTTTGCCGCCGGCACCACCGTAGCGCAGTGTTTTGAAATGCTCGCCACCGTGCGCCAGAAATACCCCGATCTGCCGATTGGCCTGCTGATGTACGCCAACCTGGTGTTCAGCAGAGGTATTGACAACTTCTACGCGCAGTGCGCTGCGGTGGGCGTTGACTCGGTGCTGGTGGCTGACGTGCCGGTGGAAGAGTCGGCCCCGTTCCGCCAGGCGGCGATGCGTCACAACATTGCGCCGATCTTTATCTGTCCGCCCAACGCGGATGACGATCTGCTGCGCGAAATCGCCTCGCACGGCCGTGGCTACACCTATCTGCTGTCACGCGCCGGCGTTACCGGTGCGGAAAATCGCGCCAGCCTGCCGCTGCACCATCTGATCGAGAAGCTGCGCGAATATCATGCTGCGCCGCCGCTGCAGGGCTTCGGCATTTCTGAGCCGGGTCAGGTGAAAGAGGCCGTTGCCGCCGGAGCCGCCGGAGCCATCTCCGGCTCGGCCATCGTGAAAATCATCGAGCGTAATCAGAACGACCCAACGGCGCTGCTCAGCGAACTGCAAACGTTCGTCAGCGATCTCAAAGCGGCTACCCGCTAAGTTGGCACGGCCCTGCACTGGCTGCGGGGCCCTTCTTACTTCTTACCCCTTTTTTCTCCCCTGCGACAAACTTTTTCATCGCGCCTGAGTTGCCGAAATGCGAGGCACGGCCCACACTTAAGCGTGCCGTCACGTTACGGTGCACCACCATCTATGACAGGGAGATAACCAATGAAATTGTTCAAAGTCGTTGCGGGTTTTTTAGTGGCTACAGTGATGGCGCTCACCTTAAGTGCCTGTGCACCAACAGCAACAAAGGAAGGGACCGGCGGTTACATCGATGACACGGTCATTACCACCAAAGTGAAGGCACAGCTGCTGAATGACGAGGCGCTGAAATCGACAGAAATTAACGTTGAGACCTTTAAAGGGAAAGTACAGCTGAGCGGCTTTGTCAGCTCGCCGCAGATGGCCAACCGTGCGGTTGCGGTAACGCGTAACGTGGCGGGGGTAAAATCCGTCGTCAACAATATGCAGATTAAGTAACTAAACGGGCGACCTGCGGGTCGCCCTTTTTCTTTCTGGTGTAAAAATCAGAAACGGTAGCCCGCGCCAAAGAAGAACACCCACGGATCGATGCGGGTATTGATATTCTGCTGTTCGCCCGCCGCTTTGAATTTCACCTCGGTATCGATGTCCATGTACCACAATGACGCGTTGAGCATCCAGTCGCGGTTGATCTGATAATCCAGCCCGACCTGACCCGCCACGCCCCATGAATCTTTCACGCTCAAATCGCTCAGCTGCGCATCCTGCCCGGTCTGGTTGAACTTCGCATCGTAGAAGGTGGTGTAGTTGATCCCGACGCCAACGTAAGGGCGCAGCGCGCTTTGGCTGTCGAAAAAGTAGTACTGCGCCATTAAGGTGGGCGGCAGCTGACGCACGGTAGCGAGATTGCCGGTCGGGCCAAGTCCCACTTTGTGGCGGAACGGCGTGGCCGCCAGCAGCTCAACGCCGATATTGTCGGTCGCCATCCAGGTAAACGTCAGACCCAGCTGGGTATCATTACTGACGCTGAAGCCGCCCATACCCAGCACATTATCAGAGCCTTCGGTCGGACGAACGGTCGCGCTACCGGCGCGCACAAAAAAATCACCGGACTGGTGAGCCAGTGCCAGTTGCGGGATCGCCAGCGCCAGCAGCAGCGCGCATTTAGCCAGTTTCATAATCACTCCTTTGCCGGAAAACAGGGTATTGAGGTTAATCGCGGCACAAGATTTACCCCTTTTTTGCGAAAAGATCATCAGCATCAATTCAAATTAATCACTTATAAAACAATGAATTGATTCAGATCAATTTTGCCTTTACAAGCGGACATAAAAATCCTGTTGCCGCCATGACACGGCGTGATTATGTTGCTATTCCCCTTTTGTGATTTTGGTTCGAAGCCTCAGGAGTGGCGGGCGATCAGATGAGCGATTTACTTAACCCCTGTATGACCTGTGGCGCCTGCTGCGCCCATTTTCGCGTTTCATTTTACTGGGCCGAAGCCGACGACGGTGGTGGCACGGTGCCGGTTGAACTGACGGAACCCCTGAGCCTGCTGATGCGCAACATGCGCGGCACCAACGATCGTGCCCCGCGCTGCGTGGCGCTGCAGGGTGAAATTGGCGCCTGTGTTTCCTGTGGTATTTATGCGCAGCGGCCGTCACCGTGCCGGGAGTTTGCCATGTCCGGCGAAAATGGCGTGCAGAATGACGCCTGCGATCGCGCCCGGGCGCGCTATGGTTTACCCGCGCTTTTTCACCCTTCTTTACCTGAGATGACAGAAAGTTATGGGATTCCGGGTGCCAGCCTGCCTGCAGAACATGTACAATCGCCGGGTTAATTAACCCGGTTCCTTCAAGGAGTGTACATGTCTATCACGGCAAGCTCGTTATACCGTGACACAGGAAATTTTCTGCGCCATCAGCTGGTCACCATCGTGCTGATGGCGTTGCTGACCTCGTTTATTACCGTGATTGTTGGCCACGCCCTGACGCCGGGCGAGGATCAGTTATCCCTGCTCAGCCAGACCGACAGCAGCGCCTCATCGCTGTTTGAAATCGTTCAGAACATGTCACCGGATCAGCAACGCATTCTGCTGCGCGCCTCTGCCGCCGGCACTTTTGCTGCCCTGATTGGCAACACGCTGCTGCTGGGCGGCATGCTGTGCCTGCTGCCGATGGTATCCAGTGGACAGCGCGTCAGCGCGCTGCGCGCGATTGGCGCCTCTGCGCCGCTGCTGCCGAAACTGCTGGTGCAGACCTTCCTGATCACCCTGCTGGTTCAGCTGGGCTTTATGGTACTGATGGTGCCGGGTGTGATTCTGGCGATTCTGCTGTCGCTGGCGCCGGTGATGCTGGCAAGTGAAAAAATGGGCATTTTCAGTGCGATGCGCGCCAGTATGCGTCTGGCCTGGAAGAACATTAAGGTGATCGCCCCGGCGATTATTCTGTGGCTGCTGGCGAAAATTGCGCTGATGTTCTTCTTCTCCTCGCTGACCGTGCTGCCTGCCAATATCGCTTCGGTGGTGCTCAACGCGCTGGGCAACCTGGTATCAGCCATTCTGATTATCTATTTGTACCGGCTGTATATGCTGTTACGTTAAGCGTTACGGCGCCCGCTGCGGCGCCGTAACTCAACGCTCCTGCCCCTGACTGGAAACGCTATGAAGCAGTTACTCGATTTTCTTCCCCTGGTAGTTTTCTTTATTTTCTACAAGCTGTACGACATTTTCGTCGCCTCCGGCGCGCTGGTGGTGGCGACCGGTATCGCGCTGGTGGTCAGCTGGGTGCTGTACCGCAAGCTGGAAAAGATGACCATTTTCACCTTTGTGCTGGTTGCGGTGTTCGGCACCCTGACCTATGTGTTCCACAACGATGAGTTCATCAAGTGGAAAGTCACGGTGATTTACTCGCTGTTTGCGCTGGCACTGCTGTACAGCCAGTGGTTTATGCAGCAACCGCTGATCCAGACCATGCTTGGCAAAGAGCTGCAGCTGCCGGGTGCGGTATGGCGTCGGCTGAATATCGCCTGGGCCCTGTTCTTCCTGGCCTGCGGCCTGGCGAATATTTATGTCGCGTTTTGGTTATCCCAGGCGTTTTGGGTTAACTTTAAGGTGTTCGGTCTTACCGGCCTGACCCTGCTGTTTACGCTGTTAAGCGGCCTGTACATCTGGCGACAGATGCCGCAACAAGAACAAAAATAATCGATGCAGCCCGGTCTCCGCCGGGCTTGTCTTCACCTGCAGAAGAACTGAGCAATGGACGAAAAACATAAGTTGCCGCAAGGCGAGATGGTCTCGCGTACCCTGGCGATGCCGGCAGATACCAATGCCAACGGTGATATCTTCGGCGGCTGGCTGATGTCGCAGATGGATATGGGCGGCGCGATACTGGCTAAAGAGATTGCCAAAGGCCGCGTGGTAACGGTGCGCGTGGACGGTATGACCTTCCTCAAGCCCGTCGCCGTAGGGGATGTGGTGAGCTGCTACGCGCGCTGCATCCGCACCGGCAATAGCTCGATGACCATCAACGTGGAAGTGTGGATTAAAAAAGTCTCGTCCGAACCGATCGGCCAGACTTACTGCGCCACCGAAGCGGTGTTTGTTTATGTGGCGGTCGATAACAGCGGGAAATCCCGTCCGCTGCCGGAAGGCCAGGCCAATCTGAGCAATTAAGCGTATAAAAAAGCGGCCCGGAATGGCCGCTTTTTGTTTGCCTGTCTGGCTTTACTCGATGTTCGCGCCGCCGTTAATGCGGAACACGATGTTCATCGTCAGCCCTTTGCCCGGCCGTCCTGGCTGATAGCGCCACTTCTTCATCGCCTGCTTCACTTCGCGCTCAAACATGTTGCGCGGCTCGGCGGACAAAATCTCGACGTTATCGACGCGCCCATCGCTGTCCACGTCAAACTTCACCCGCACCCGCCCTTCAACGCGCAGCGCGAACGCACGCGCCGGATACGCCGGCTTGCTGACGCTCATCGCTTTCGGTCCATCCGAAACCGTCTGCGTTGGGGCCGGGTTACTCTTCGGTGCCGTCGAGGGGCGCGTTTGCGCGGCTGGCGCGTCCTGTTTAAACGGATTCTCCTGCGGCTTCACCTGCTGGCGCGGCTTCGGCTCTGCCTTTTTCTCCACCTTTGGCTTCGGTTTCGGTTTTGGCTTCGGTTTAGGTTCCGGCTTAGGGATCGGCACCGGCTCGGCTTTTGGTGGCTCTGGCGCGACTTCCGGCTCGGGTTCCGGTTCGGGCGGCGGCGGCGGGGTTACGGCTGCAGGTGCCGGTTCAGGCTGCACTTCGGGGGCCACCATGCTAATGCTGATAGGCTGAGACGCTTTAGGAACCTCAATGGTCTGATGAAATGAAGCATAAAGAATGCCGGCGATTACCGAACCGTGAAGGAGCACGGATAAAATCACGGACACAGGCGTTCGGGTTGGAAAAGGCGTAGTCAACGTCGTCATATCAGTCATGTTCATTGAGTGAAGCGCTGATTTTAAATGCAAATAGCAATCAGTTTCAATAAGCACGCTACTGAAGCCCAAAAGAAAGGCGCTTTTTAACCCTGCCTGCGTTGCAGCGCGCGCCCAGTATCTTTCGTTTGCACTCTGTTTAGCGATCACTTAACGTGTCTCGCAAATTCGGCAAGTCTAACGGGAGTATCCCATCGTGCTTTACGTCATTTATGCGGAAGATACCGCAGATTCACTGGAAAAACGTAACTCTGTGCGCCCGGCACACCTGGCGCGTCTGCAGCTGCTGCAGGATGAGGGGCGTCTGATTGTCGCCGGTCCTCTGCCTGCCGTCGACAGTAATGAGCCGGGCCCGGCTGGTTTCACCGGTTCTGTGATTGTTGCCGAGTTCTCATCGCTGGAAACGGCCCAGTCGTGGGCCAATGACGATCCGTATATCGCTGCTGGCGTGTACGATAAAGTCACGGTTAAACCGTTTAAACGGGTGTTCTGATGCAGTGGCAGCCCCTTCTGTTGTTAGTGCTGGTGCTGCTACTGATTGGTCGCGCGCTGTGGCTGTGGCGCCGTCAGGGCTGGCGTCAGGCGCGCCAGCACATCGTCATGCTGGTGGTACTGGCGGCGGCCCTGCAGATAGTGAATGTTTCACTGGTATTACGCGGCCACTGACGACCGCGTTAATTGCTCAGGTATTCTGCGTGATAAACAGGATAGAGCGGCGCTGCTGCTGCGCTACCTGATGACGAATCGCATGGATGCGCTTATAACGACGTGACTGCCCTTCCAGCCAGCGGGCACGACGGCGATGCGCCTGGCGTAACATTCTCCAGCGGGCCACTTCATTTCTGCTGCGTCTCATCACATCCTCTCTGACTGGCTAAACCCGCGACGCATTATAGTGATCTGGCTAAAAATGCCAAATCGAAACCTTCATCGAAACGTCATCAACGATTAAAGGTTTCGCTGGCGCAGATCAACACGTAAACTTTGCCCATCAAAGCGCGAACGGGACGTCCACTTTATGACCACATTTTATACCCTTATCAGCTGGTTGCTGCTGTTTGGCTACTGGCTGCTGATTGCCGGGGTTACGCTGCGCATCCTGATGAAGCGGCGTGCGGTGACCTCAGCGATGGCCTGGCTGCTGATCATCTACATTCTGCCGCTGGTGGGTATTATCGCCTATCTGTCGTTTGGCGAACTGCATTTAGGTAAACGTCGCGCAGAACGCGCCCGCACCATGTGGCCCTCGACCGCCAAATGGCTCAACGACCTGAAACAGTGTCGTCACATTTTCGCGACTGAACACAGCGACGTGGCGCGTTCCCTGTTCGAGCTGTGCCGTCATCGTCAGGGTATTGCCGGCGTTAAAGGCAATCAGCTGCAGCTGCTGACCAGCGCCGATGACGTGATGCAGGCGCTGATCCGCGATATCCAGCTGGCGCGCCATAATATTGAGATGGTGTTTTACATCTGGCAGCCGGGTGGTCTGGCTGATGATGTAGCGGAATCGCTGATGGCTGCCTCACGGCGCGGCGTGCACTGCCGCCTGATGCTGGACTCCGCCGGCAGCGTGGCGTTCTTCCGCAGTCCGTGGGTGGGCATGATGCGCAACGCCGGTATTGATGTGGTCGAGGCATTGCAGGTCAGCCTGTGGCGTGTATTCCTGCGCCGCATGGATTTGCGTCAGCATCGCAAAGTGGTACTGATCGATAACTATATTGCCTATACCGGCAGCATGAACCTGGTGGATCCGCGCTTCTTTAAACAGGATGCTGGCGTGGGTCAATGGATTGATCTGATGGCGCGCATGGAGGGCCCGGTGGCCACCACCATGGGCATCGTCTACGCCTGCGACTGGGAAATCGAAACCGGCAAACGCATTCTGCCGCCAGCGCCGGACGGCAATGTGATGCCGTTTGAGCAGGAGAGCGGTCACACCATTCAGGTGATCGCCTCAGGTCCGGGCTTCCCGGAGGACATGATTCATCAGGCGCTGCTGACAGCGGTGTATTCGGCGCGCGAGCAGCTGATCATGACCACGCCCTACTTCGTGCCGAGCGACGACTTACTGCACGCCATCTGTACCGCCGCGCTGCGTGGCGTTGAGGTGAGCATTGTTGTACCGCGCAATAATGACTCGCTGCTGGTCGGCTGGGCCAGCCGCGCCTTCTTCACTGAACTGCTGGAAGCCGGGGTGAAAATCTATCAGTTTGAAGATGGCCTGTTGCACACCAAGAGTGTGCTGGTGGACGGTCAGCTCAGCCTGGTGGGCACGGTGAACCTGGATATGCGCAGCCTGTGGCTTAACTTCGAGATCACACTGGTGGTGGATGATGATGGCTTTGGTAGCGATCTCGCCACGGTCCAGGATGATTATATCGCCCGTTCGCGTCTGCTGGACGGCGCGCGCTGGGCAAAACGTGCCTGGTGGCAGCGCATCGTCGAACGACTGTTTTACTTCTTTAGCCCTTTACTGTAAAACGAGCGAAAATATTACCGCCTCAGGGCAAGCAGGAATGACCATGGATTTAAATAATCGCCTTACCGAAGATGAAACGCTGGAACAGGCTTACGATATTTTTCTTGAGCTGGCAGGCGATAACCTCGATCCGGCAGACATCATTCTGTTCAATCTGCAATTTGAAGAGCGCGGCGGCGCCGAGCTGTTTGATCCATCAGAAGACTGGCAGGAACATGTGGATTTCGATCTCAACCCTGACTTCTTCTCAGAAGTGGTGATCGGCCTCGGTGAAGCGGACGGCGAACCGATTACCGATGTGTTCGCGCGCATCCTGCTGTGCCGCGAGAAAGATCACAAGCTGTGTCATATTCTGTGGCGTGAATAAGCCGCAGCGCATAAAAAACGCCGGGCACTGCCCGGCGTTGTTGTTTATGGCACCGCTATTAAAGCGGATCAACCTTCAGACAGGACACCGCATGGCGGAAACTGCCTTCGAGTAACGGTCGGGTTTTGGCGCACTCCGGGCCGGCAATCGGGCAGCGGGTGCGGAACACGCAGCCTGATGGCGGATTGATTGGCGACGGCAGTTCCCCTTCCAGCAGCTGAATCTGCTTATTCTTCTCCAGGTCCGGATCAGGAATCGGCACCGCCGACATCAGCGCTTTGGTGTACGGATGCTGTGGATCGTTATACACCGCATCATAGGTACCCAGCTCAACCGCGTGGCCGAGATACATCACCAGTACGCGATCAGAGATGTGCTTCACCACCGCCAGGTCATGCGCGATGAAGATCAGCGACAGGCCCATTTCACGCTGCAGTTTCTGCAGCAGGTTAACCACCTGCGCCTGAATCGACACGTCGAGCGCCGACACCGGCTCATCACAGATAATCAGCTTCGGCTCAAGAATCAGTGCACGAGCGATACCGATACGCTGGCACTGGCCACCGGAGAACTCGTGCGGATAGCGGTTGATGAGGTTCGGCAGCAGACCGACCTTCATCATCATGGTTTTAACCTTATCCTTCACTTCCTGACGCGGCATCTTTGGATAGTAGGTGCGCAGCGGTTCGGCAATGATGTCACCAATGGTCATACGCGGGTTGAGCGAGGCCAGCGGGTCCTGGAAGATCATCTGAATGTCACTGCGCGCCTGACGCCACTCTTCCTGGCTTTGGCCCAGCAGATCGCGCCCCAGCCACGCTACGCGCCCGTCGGTGGCTTTCACCAGACCGATAATGGCGCGCGCCAGCGTGGATTTGCCGCAGCCGGACTCACCGACCACGCCGAGGGTTTCGCCTTCATACAGACGCAGACTGACACCATCCACCGCTTTCAGGGTTTTCGGCGGCTGCCAGAACCACTGCTTGCCGTCTTTGATATCGAAATGCACCTTGAGATCGGCGATTTCCAGCAACACTTTTTTCTCTTCAATTACGGTGCTCATACTAACTCCTCCACCGGTTTGAAGCAGGCGCGCAGGCGCCCTTCGGCAAACGGTTCAAGCGGCGGTGATTTGGCACAAATATCCATGGCATAAGCGCAGCGCGGCTGGAACGGACAGCCCTGCGGCAGACGCAACAGATTGGGCGGGTTGCCGGGAATGGTGGTCAGCGACTCCCCCTCCGCGTCAAGACGCGGCACCGCGCTCAGCAAACCGATCGAGTACGGATGGGCCGGCTGGTAGAACACATCACGCGCACGGCCATACTCCATGGTGCGCCCGGCATACATCACCAGTACCTTGTCACAGATCCCGGCAACAACGCCGAGATCGTGAGTGATCATGATGATGGCGGTGTTAAATTCACGCTTCAGCTCATTCAGCAGCGTCATGATCTGCGCCTGCACGGTGACATCCAGCGCGGTGGTTGGCTCATCGGCAATCAGCAGCTTTGGCCGACACAGCAGCGCCATGGCGATCATTACGCGCTGACGCATGCCACCGGAAAACTCGTGCGGGAACATTTTCATGCGCTTGCGCGCTTCCGGCATTTTTACCGCATCCAGCATGCGCACCGACTCTTCAAACGCCTGGGCGCTGCTCATGCCTTTGTGCAGTTTCAGCACCTCCATCAGCTGTTCGCCGACGCGCATGTACGGATTGAGCGATGTCATCGGGTCCTGGAAAATCATCGCAATCTGTTCCGCGCGCAGCTTGTTCAGCTTGCTTTCCGGCAGATTGAGGATTTCGCTGCCGTTAAACTGCGCCGAGCCACCAATGCGACCATTTTTCGCCAGCAGTCCCATCAGCGCAAACGCGGTTTGCGATTTTCCGGAGCCGGATTCACCGACAATGCCCAGCGTTTCACCGGCGCGCAGGGAAAAGTTGAGGTCGTTCACAGCGGTCACGTCGCCGTCGTGAGTACTGAAGGTGACGCGCAGATCTTTAACGTCCAGCAGCAGGTTAGCGTTTCCCGCAGGTGCAGCCGCCAGCGGCTGCTGAGTATCATGATGGGTCATCGGGAAACTCCTTAACGATCTTTCGGGTCGAGGGCGTCACGCAGGCCATCGCCGATAAAGTTGAAACAGAACAACGTCACCACCAGGAATCCCGCCGGGAACATCAGCAGCCACGGTGATACTTCCATCGAGTTGGCGCCGTCGCTCAACAGCGCGCCCCAGCTGCTCAGTGGCTCCTGAGTGCCGAGGCCGAGGAAACTCAGGAAGGATTCAAACAGGATCATGCTTGGCACCAGCAGCGAGGCATACACCACCACCACGCCCAGCACGTTCGGCACGATGTGGCGCAGCACGATATTGCCGGTAGAAACGCCGCCGACCTGCGCCGCTTCGATGAACTCTTTGCGCTTCAGTCCCAGCGTCTGGCCGCGCACGATACGCGCCATATCCAGCCATGAAACCATGCCAATGGCAACGAAGATCAGCAGGATATTGCGACCAAAGAAGGTCACCAGCAGGATGACGAAGAACATAAACGGGAACGAGTTGAGGATTTCCAGGATACGCATCATCACCGAGTCAATCTTGCCGCCGAGGTAGCCGGCCAGCGAACCGTACAGCGTGCCCACCAGCACCGCGATCAGCGCTGAAGCGATGCCGACCATCAGCGAGATACGGCCGCCAATCGCCACGCGCACCAGCAGGTCACGCCCGGAAGAGTCGGTGCCAAACCAGTGCCCTGAGGTGGTGTCCGGCGGTGCAGACATCATCGCCCAGTCGGTATCATCATATTTGAACTGCGCCAGCATCGGGGCGAACACCACGAACAGCGCAATCACCAGAAGCACCAGCAGGCTGATAAGGGCCGCACGGTTATGAATAAAGCGGCGACGTGCGTCCTGCCACAGGCTGCGCCCTTCCACTTCCAGCTTTTCGCTGAACGCGTCCAGAGCTTCGCTATTTTTCTTACTTAACATCATGAGCGAGCTCCACCATCAGTAACGAATTTTCGGATCGATAACGGCGTACAGCACGTCAACGATCGCGTTGAACAGGATGGTCAGCACGCCGACCAGAATGGTCAGGCTCATCACCAGCGAGTAGTCACGGTTCAGTGCGCCGTTGACAAACAGCTGACCGATGCCCGGCAGACCGTAAATTGATTCGATTACCATCGAACCGGTGATGATGCCAACAAACGCCGGCCCCATATAGGAGAGCACCGGCAGCAGCGCTGGCTTCAGCGCGTGGCGCAGCACAATACGGCGCAGCGGCAGCCCTTTCGCACGCGCGGTGCGGATGAAGTTGGAGTGCATCACTTCAATCATCGAGCCGCGGGTGATACGGGCGATACTGGCGATGTAAGCCAGTGACAGCGCCACCATCGGCAGCAGCATGTAGTTCCACTGCCCGCCATTCCAGCCGCCGCCCGGCAGCCAGCGCAGGGTGATGGCAAAGATCAGTACCAGCAGCGGTGCCACCACGAAGCTGGGAATGACCACCCCGGTCATCGCCACCCCCATGACCGCATAATCCCACAAACTGTTTTGCTTCAGCGCGGCGATAACCCCCGCCGTGACGCCCAGCACCACCGCAAGGAAGAAGGCTGCCAGCCCCAGTTTGGCCGATACCGGAAACGCATGACCGACCAGGTAGTTAACTGAGTAGTCTTTATATTTAAACGACGGCCCGAAATCGCCGTGTGCAAGCTGTACCAGGTAGCTGACATACTGTTTGCCGATCGGATCGTTGAGGTGATATTTGGCCTCAATGTTGGCCATGACTTCTGGCGACAGCGTACGCTCGCCGGTAAACGGACTACCGGGTGCCAGTCGCATCATGAAGAAGGAGATGGTAATCAGAATAAACAGCGTCGGGATGGCTTCAAGGAGCCGACGCAGGATGAATTTTAACATTGCCGTACCTACCAGGCTGTTGCTTCACAAAGTCAAAAAGGCGGCGCCGCAGCACCGCCACTGTCGATAGCCTGAGTGCTATTAATGCTTAATAATGTACAGGTTCTTATCCAGGGTTTTATCCAGCGGATCGTTGCCGGTGTAGCCGCCAACGTACGGTTTCACCAGACGCGCGTTCACGTAGTAGTAAACCGGCACGATGGTGCTGTCTTTATCCAGGATCTGCTCTGCTTTCTGATAATCGGCCACGCGCGCTTTGTCATCCGCCGCTTTCACCGCATCGTGAATCACTTTGTCGAAGTCCGCGCTCTTATAGTGCGAGGTGTTACTGCTGCTGTCCGACAGCATGATGTTCAGGAAGGAAGTCGGTTCGTTATAGTCGGCACACCATGCTGCGCGGGAGACATCGAAGTTGCCCTGATGACGGGTATCCAGGAAGGTTTTCCACTCCTGGTTTTCCAGCTTGATGTTCACGCCGATGTTCTTTTTCCAGATAGACGAAGCGGCAATCGCCAGTTTTTTGTGCAGATCGGAGGTGTTATACAGCAGGTTGAAGGTCAGCGGTTTGTCGGCGGTATAACCGGCTTCGGCCAGCAGTTTCTTCGCTTCTTCGTTACGCTTGTTCTGATCCCACTTGTACCAGTCCGGCGGCAGCAGTTCCATGCCGTCAGTGGCTGGCGGTGTGAAGCTGTAGGCCGGCTGTTGACCCTGCGCCAGCACTTTGTTCACCATGATGTCGCGATCCAGACCCAGTTTCAGCGCGGTACGCACGCGGACATCGGTAAACGGTGCTTTCTGGTTGTTGATTTCATAGTAGTAGGTGCACAGATACGGTTTCACCATCAGCTCTTTACCGTTATCGCGCTGCAGTTTCTTAAACAGCTCGATCGGCATGTTGTTGTAAGTGATGTCGCTGCCGTTCTCGGAGAAATAACGGTTCACATCGCTGACTTCGGAGTTGATTGGCAGGAAGGTGACTTTATTCAGTACGGTATGTTCGTTGTCCCAGTATTCCGGGTTACGCACCAGCGTCACGCGTTCGTTGATCACGTGAGATTCCAGTTTAAATGCACCGTTGCCGACCCAGTTCTGCGGCTGCGTCCACTGGTCGCCAAACTTCTCAATGGCGGGCTTATACACCGGTGACATCACCGCGTTGATCAGCAGCTTATCGAAGTACGGTACCGGCTCGCTCAGCGTCACTTCCAGCGTGTGGTCATCCAGTGCTTTCACGCCGAGATCGGAGGTCGGTTTTTTGCCGGCGATGATGTCATCCACGTTGAGGATGTGGCCATACTGCGGGTAGCTCGCATAAGGCGAGGCGGTTTTTGGATCGACCAGACGCTGCCAGCTGTAGACGAAGTCCTGCGCGGTGACCGGCTCGCCGTTTGACCATTTGGCATTTTTACGCAGATGGAAGGTCCAGACTTTGTAGTCTTTGTTTTCCCAGCTTTCCGCGACGCCCGGCACCGGTTTGCCGTTGCTGTCGCTCACGATCAGACCTTCATACAGGTCACGGGCGATATTATCTTCCGGCACGCCTTCGATTTTGTGCGGATCCAGCGACTGCACTTCATCGCCATTGCCGCGCACCAGTTCCTGTTTCGCTGCCAATTCGGTACCCGCCGGTACGTTGGCCGCCAGTGCAGCATTCCCTGCCAGCGCGCCGATGGCCGCCAGTACGCCTGCGGCGATCAGGCTTTTTTTCGTGATGTTGTTCATTATTACGCTCCAGTTTTATTATCGTCACCGGGTCGGCTGACCGCCCGGCGTACCCCGTTTCCGGGAGATCTCCGCCTGTCTGCGCGAAGATCACTACCACCCTGCAGGGTTACCACGGCAACGTGACGCCCGACTGTAGCGCCGGATCGTCACATTACTCAATGTTTCTTTATGTAATAGTATTTCAGCGCCAGCATATCCTGCGGATCTCTGCCGCTGAAACCGCCCACCCACGGCTTCACCAGCCGCACGCTAACGCGGTAGTAAACCGGGATGATCGCTGAATCCCGATCCAGCTGCTGTTCCGCCTGCTGATAGAGTTGCGCGCGCTGCGCGTCATCCGCGGTGTTGAGCGTTTGCGTCATCAGCGCATCAAATGCGGCGCTGTGATAAAACGCGGTGTTGATGGAGGAGCCACTCAGCAGCAGATTGAGGAAGCTGGATGGCTCGTTGTAATCCGCACACCAGGTGGCGCGCACCACATCAAACTGTGCCTGATGACGTGTCTCCAGTAGCGTTTTCCACTCCTGATTTTGCAGCGTGACCTGCGCACCGAGATTCTTTTGCCACATCGAGGCAGCCGCAATCGCCTGACGCTTGTTCTGTTCTGAGGTGTTATACAGCAGAGTAAAACGCAGCGGATGCTGGGCATTGAAGCCAGCTTCCGCCAGCAGCTGCTTCGCTGCCGCGTTACGTTGCGCCTGCGTCTGCTGCGCCCACGCTGGCTTATTGAGAGCAATACCGTGAATAAAGGGCGGCGTCAGGCCGTAGGCCGGGATCTGTCCCTGCCCCATAATTTTCTGCGCGATGATGTCGCGGTCGAGCGTTAACTTCAGCGCGCTGCGTACGCGGACGTCGTCAAACGGCGCTTTCTTGTTATTGATTTCGTAATAGAAGGTGCACAGTAGCGGGCTGACTCTTACTTCATCTCCCAGCGCCTGCTGCAGTTTTTTGAACATATCGGGCGGCACCACGCTGTTGGTCATGTCGGTGCCGCCACTGCGATAGCGGTTTATATCGCTATTCTCAGAGGTGAGCGCCAGAAACACGCCTTCGTCCAGCGTGGTATGGGCATTGTCCCAGTAGTGCGGATTACGCTTCACCACGATCTGCTCATTCACCACCCAGTCCGCCAGCGTGTAAGCGCCATTCCCCACGTAGTGTTGCGGCTGTGTCCAGGCATCGCCCCACTGCTCTACCGCCGGACGATACACCGGTTTCATCGAAGTATGAGCCAGCATATCAACAAAATACGGGACCGGTTCAGAGAGCGTAACCTGCAAATGATGGTCGTCCAGCGCTTTCACGCCCAGCTGGGAAGGCGCCGCTTTACCGGCGAGGATGGCATCAATGTTGCTGATGTGCGCAGCCTGCAAATAGCTGGCGTACGGCGAGGCGGTGCGCGGATCGGCCAGACGCTGCCAGCTGTAGACAAAATCCTGCGCGGTGACCGGCTCACCATTGCTCCAGCGGGCGTCTTTACGCAGCGTGAACGTCCAGATGCGGCCCTGCTGATTTTGCCACTGCTGCGCCACGCCGGGCACCAGTTGACCGTTGTTGTCGGTCTCAACCAGTCCTTCCAGCAGATTGCGAATCACATTGGATTCCGGCACGCCCTCGACTTTTTGTGGATCAAGCGAGGACACTTCGCTGCCATTGTTAATAACGATGCGTTGCGTATCCGCTAATGACGTCCCGGCTGGGATCTCAGCGGCCTGACTTTGCGCCAGCGCACTGGAGAGGCAAAGCGCCAGAAACGTGCGCGCTGCCGTTTTCGCTACCATGCTTTTCATCAACCAATATCAACCTTCAACATAAACCTGATAGCAGTAAGCAAGAAGCGTACACATTTGTTGCTAGCAGATAAAAAATTTTGCGGTGAGCCGAAAATTATCAGAAGCGTTGCCCGCACGCCAAAGCTAAACCACAAAAATGTTAGCTGATTCTCTTTTATCACGTTGCCGCGCACAGGAAAAGTGTTAATTCTTGAGCAGAATTATCGATTAATCCACTGATAAACAATGAATTTCAGCCTGATTTGCACGTTAATTATTCGTTAATCAACTAACTTTATAATATTTACGAATATTGCTGCTTTTAATGCTGAAGCCCGGATATTTATTCGGATTTACAGCGCAAGCTATAGAATGATACTGCGGATGATTTACAGAGTAGCGGGATATACTGTGACGATTATCACAGTATTTTGAGGCTCAGGCTGTGTGCGGGATAACACCAGTAGTAAAACTGATGCGGTCGGGCCGATATTAAGCGCGACAAATAAAATCACTATATTGGTGCAATATTTCATTTATTTGCACCATTCTGGTTCACAAAGCGCTTAGCGATAAAAAATAACCGCCGTTAATTCAGTAATCCTGGAAACAGGGCTTTCATTCCGGTCACGACAAATTCAATGCCCAGCGCCATGAGCAGCAGCCCCATGATACGCGTAATGACGTTGATACCGGTTTGTCCCAATACGCGCACCATCAGCGGTGCGGCCCGGAACAATAACCAGCAGCAGAAGGCAAATATCGCAATCGCCAGGGTAAAGCCCAGCAGATTTGGCCAGCTGTGATAACGCGAGCTCCAGACAATGGTCGAGCTGATCGCGCCCGGCCCTGCCATCAGCGGCAGCGCCAGCGGCACCACGCCGATGCTTTCACGAATCGCCGTTTCTGACTTCTCCTGCTTGTTCTGTTTGTCTTCACCCAGCTTGCCGCTAATCATCGACATGGCGATGGTGACCACCAGAATGCCACCGGCGATGCGGAAAGAGTCAATCGAGATACCAAACAGATGCAGGATACCGTCGCCAAGGAATAGCGAGGTCCAGAGGATAATCGCCACCGCCAGGTTCGCGGTCAGGTTAGTTTTATTGCGCTCCGCCACCGC
This sequence comes from Pantoea sp. R102, assembly GCF_004916815.1. Lineage (NCBI taxonomy): Bacteria > Pseudomonadati > Pseudomonadota > Gammaproteobacteria > Enterobacterales > Erwiniaceae > Pantoea > Pantoea sp. R102. Next base: position 12,634 of record NZ_SDFT01000132.1, on the reverse strand, counting down.
CTGGTAGCTGGTCATGCTGATAAATACCGGAATAATGCCGACCGGGTTAACCAGCGCGAACAAACCCACAAAAAATTTAATGTAGCCAGAAAGATCGAGTAGCGCAGGGGTCACGGTGGGCTCCAGGTGATGGCGAAAAAAATCGCGCTTAATGTAGTGCAAAAGCCTGGCGAAACACCAGAGGCTAACGCAGAAATAAATGCTGCACTTAAAGCACTATCCCAGTTTATTCCGCTACTGTTAGCGCGATGTTATCGGCCTGCAGCGGGTCAGATCGGCTTCTGTAGCTGTCGACGCTAACTTTACTTGCAAAAGTGAGCGCTGAAAGGTGTCAGCTGATAGTTAAATTGATCTGCATCATAAATCGCCTACCCCATCAGGGGTAATCTTAGCCCATCGGAACTCAACCCTGTGACACAGGTCATCCTGGCGGAAAAACCTTTTTAGTAAGCAACGGCACGGGCATCGCCATCCTTAGCTATCCATAAGCGTAACGAGACTATACTTCTGGATTCAGGCTTGTTTACTAAAAAAGTTTAACTTCCTTAGGAGAGTATTATGGCCGTTACTAATGTTGCCGAGCTTAACGCACTGGTAGAACGTGTTAAAAAGGCACAGCGCGAATACGCCAATTTTAGTCAGGAACAAGTTGATACCATTTTCCGTGCGGCCGCCCTCGCCGCTGCCGATGCCCGTATCCCTCTCGCCAAAATGGCCGTTGCCGAATCCGGCATGGGTATCGTTGAAGATAAAGTCATCAAAAACCACTTCGCTTCCGAATATATCTATAACGCTTACAAAGACGAAAAAACCTGTGGCGTGCTGGACACCGATGATACCTTTGGCACCATCACCATCGCTGAGCCGATTGGCCTGATTTGTGGCATCGTGCCCACCACCAACCCGACCTCTACCGCCATCTTCAAGGCCCTGATTAGCCTGAAAACCCGTAACGGTATCATCTTCTCTCCTCATCCACGTGCCAAAGATGCCACCAACAAAGCGGCTGACATCGTACTGCAGGCTGCTATCGCGGCCGGCGCGCCAAAAGACATTATTGGCTGGATTGATGCGCCATCGGTTGAGCTCTCTAACCAGCTGATGCATCACCCGGATATCAACCTGATTCTCGCCACCGGTGGTCCGGGCATGGTGAAAGCGGCTTACAGCTCCGGCAAACCAGCGATTGGTGTGGGCGCAGGTAACACCCCGGTGGTAATTGACGAAACGGCCGATATCAAACGCGCGGTTGCCTCGATCCTGATGTCAAAAACCTTCGACAACGGCGTGATTTGCGCGTCTGAACAGTCAGTGATTGTCGTGGACTCTGTCTATGATGCCGTGCGCGAGCGCTTCGCCAGCCACGGTGGCTACCTGCTGCAGGGCAAAGAGCTGAAAGCGGTGCAGGATATCATCCTGAAAAATGGCGCGCTGAACGCGGCGATTGTCGGTCAGCCGGCTTACAAAATTGCTGAACTGGCAGGGATTAGCGTGCCGGTAAGCACCAAAATTCTGATTGGTGAAGTGAAACTGGTGGATGAGTCTGAGCCATTCGCCCATGAGAAGCTCTCGCCAACGCTGGCCATGTACCGCGCGAAAGATTATTACGATGCGGTGGATAAAGCAGAAAAACTGGTGGCAATGGGCGGTATCGGCCACACCTCCTGTCTTTATACCGACCAGGACAACCAGCGCGAGCGCGTAAACTTCTTCGGCGACAAAATGAAAACCGCGCGCATCCTGATCAACACCCCGGCTTCACAGGGCGGGATCGGTGACCTGTATAACTTCAAGCTGGCCCCTTCACTCACGCTGGGCTGCGGTTCATGGGGTGGTAACTCTATCTCTGAAAACGTGGGTCCAAAACACCTGATCAACAAGAAAACCGTGGCCAAGCGAGCTGAAAATATGTTGTGGCATAAACTTCCGAAGTCTATCTACTTCCGCCGCGGTTCTCTGCCAATTGCGCTGGAAGAAGTGGCGACTGACGGTGCAAAACGCGCCTTTATCGTCACCGACCGCTTCCTGTTCAACAACGGTTATGCTGACCAGGTCACCCGCGTGCTGAAATCACACGGAATCGAAACCGAAGTGTTCTTTGAAGTAGAAGCAGACCCAACGCTGAGCATCGTGCGTAAAGGTGCCGAGCAGATGAACAGCTTCAAACCTGACGTAATCATCGCCCTGGGCGGGGGTTCACCGATGGATGCGGCCAAGATTATGTGGGTGATGTACGAGCATCCGGAAACCCACTTTGAAGAACTGGCGCTGCGCTTTATGGACATCCGTAAACGTATCTACAAGTTCCCGAAAATGGGTGTCAAGGCGCGCATGGTGGCCATCACCACCACTTCCGGTACCGGTTCAGAAGTTACCCCGTTTGCGGTAGTAACCGACGATGCCACCGGCCAGAAATATCCACTGGCAGACTATGCCCTGACGCCGGATATGGCGATTGTCGATGCCAACCTGGTAATGGAGATGCCGCGTTCGCTGTGCGCCTTTGGGGGTCTGGATGCCGTCACCCATGCGCTGGAAGCCTATGTATCGGTACTGGCCAACGAATACTCTGACGGTCAGGCGCTGCAGGCACTGAAGCTGCTGAAAGAGAATCTGCCTGCCAGCTACCGTGACGGCGCGAAAAATCCTGTGGCGCGTGAGCGTGTTCACAATGCGGCGACCATTGCCGGTATCGCTTTCGCCAACGCCTTCCTCGGCGTGTGTCACTCCATGGCGCATAAACTGGGCTCTGAGTTCCACATTCCACACGGTCTGGCTAACGCCCTGCTGATTTGTAACGTGATTCGCTACAACGCGAATGACAATCCAACCAAGCAGACTGCCTTCAGCCAGTACGACCGTCCGCAGGCACGCCGCCGCTATGCTGAGATTGCTGACCATCTCGGTCTGAGCGCGGCTGGTGACCGTACCGCGCAGAAAATTGAAAAACTGCTGGCATGGCTGGAAGAGATGAAAACTCAGCTGGGTATCCCAACTTCTATCCGTGAAGCGGGCGTGCAGGAAGCTGACTTCCTGGCGAAAGTCGACAAGCTGGCGGATGATGCGTTTGATGACCAGTGTACCGGCGCTAACCCACGCTATCCGCTGATTGCCGAACTGAAACAAATCATGCTGGCTACTTTCTATGGCCGTGAGTTCTCAGAAGCAGATAACAGTGTTGCCGCTGAGGGTGAAGCTAAAGCCGTAAAGAGTGAGAAGAAAACCAAGAAGGCCTGATTGGCCTGATACAAAAAAACCCGCTGCGGCGGGTTTTTTTATGCTGCGGCTATTCAGGCGTGAGGCAGTTGTGAACCGTAAATGGCGTTTAGCGAGCCGTCATTAATCGCCTGTTTATAGTGCTTGCGGCACACAGAGATATAGCGCTCATTACCACCGATCACCACCTGCTCCCCTTCGCTGAACGGTTTACCCTGCGCATCCAGCCGTAACACCATGCTGGCTTTGCGTCCACAGTGACACACGGTTTTCAATTCCACCAGCTTATCGGCCCAGGCCAGTAAATACTGACTGCCGGTAAATAACTCACCGCGAAAGTCGGTACGCAGACCATAACACAGCACCGGTATATCCAGATTATCTACCACGTCCGACAGGCCTTTCACCTGCTCCCGCGTCAGAAACTGGCTCTCATCCACCAGTACACAGTGAACCGTCTGCTTCGCGTGCTGTTCCGCTATTTCACTTTCCAGGTTGGTCTGCGCGTTATATAAAAAAGCCGGAGACGAAAGACCAATACGCGAGCTGACTTTTCCGGCGCCGAAGCGGTCGTCAATTTCCGCGGTATACACCAGCGTACGCATACCGCGCTCGTGGTAATTGTAGGAAGACTGCAGCAGTGCGGTGGATTTTCCCGCGTTCATCGCTGAGTAATAAAAATAGAGTTGCGCCATAAAATGTCTCTTGTCACTGCCCGAAACTGTTGCGCGTGAGTCTATCATAAAGCTGCTGCACTGTTGCGATGCATTATTTTTATCAACTGCTCAAATTAACGCCATCGTCATAGATCAGCAGCATCCTTATCAACATTTCGCACGTTATGTCAAAGCCGTGATCATGCAGCAATTTTATTCAGCATTATTAGCGCTGATGCGCGGGCGAAAGGCGCACAGTGGTATTTATCCCTGCAAAACCTGTGCTATCAAATCTATAAAAAGAATAATAAATAGCGCCTTAAAAAGCTTAACAACATTAACTTTACGTTTTGCTTTTTAATCTGGCTATTGCAGTTATTTTTCACCGCCACTATTATGAGGCGGCAGAACAACTCCATTTATTATATTTTGAGATTAGGACAATGAGCGAAGCACTTAAAATTCTTAATAATATCCGTACATTGCGCGCGCAGGCTCGGGAATGCTCTCTGGAAACACTGGAAGAGATGCTGGAAAAACTTGAGGTTGTGGTGAATGAACGTCGTGAAGAAGAATCTCTCGCCCAGGCGGAAAATGCCGAGCGCAGCCGTAAGCTGGAACAATATCGTGAAATGCTGATGGCAGACGGTATTGATCCAAACGAACTGCTGCAGGCATTAGCGGAAACCAAAGCGCCAGGTAAAGCCAAACGTGCGGCACGTCCGGCGAAGTATGGTTACGTCGACGAGAACGGTGAGAACCGTACCTGGACCGGCCAGGGACGTACGCCAGCCGTGATTAAAAAAGCGATTGAAGAACAAGGTAAACAACTGGACGATTTCCTGCTGTAAGGAACCAGTGCTTCGCACCATGCCAGCCCTGGCGCTGTGCTCTGTTTTACACCGGGTAAGAAAAAAGGAAGCCGCTGGCTTCCTTTTTTTATCGCGACTTATTGCTGATAGAAGTCGCGGTACCAGTCAACAAAACGCTGCACGCCCTGCTCTACGCTGGTCTGCGGGCGGAAATTTATCGCGTCATACAGCGGCTGGGTGTCTGCACTGGTGCCTAATACATCGCCGGGCTGCATCGGCAGCATATTTTTCTTCGCCTCAATCCCCAGCGCTTTTTCCAGCGACTCAATGTAAGTCATCAGGCTGGTAGGCTGACTATTGCCAATATTGTACACGCGATACGGCGCCGAACTGGTGGCAGGCGAGCCGTTTTCCACCGTCCAGTTTTCATCTGCCTGCGGAATCACGTCCTGCAAACGCACAATCGCTTCGGCAATATCATCAATATAGGTAAAGTCACGTGTCATCTGGCCGCGGTTATACACATCAATCGCGTCACCGGCCAGCATCGCGCGGGTGAACTTAAACAGCGCCATATCCGGACGGCCCCACGGACCATAAACGGTAAAGAAGCGCAATCCGGTGGTAGGTAATTGGTAAAGATGTGAATAGGTATGCGACATTAATTCGTTGGCTTTTTTCGTCGCAGCATAAAGTGATACCGGATGATCAACGGAATCATCCGTGGAGAACGGCATTTTACGGTTCAGGCCATAAACCGAACTCGATGAAGCATACAGCAGGTGGCCAATCTTATGATGACGGCAACCTTCCAGAATATTTAAGTGACCAATCAGGTTGGCATCAGCGTAGGCGTGCGGATTCTCGATGGAATAGCGAACACCCGCCTGTGCACCTAAATGGATCACACGCGCAAAAGCATGCTGTTCAAACAGGGAAGAAATGGCCTGGCGATCTGCCAGGTCCATTTTAAGAAAAGTAAACGCGGGATGTGCGGTAATCTGGTCGAGGCGCGCCTGTTTCAGGCTGACATCGTAGTAATCATTCAGGTTATCGATACCAACAACCTGGTGACCGGCAGCCAGCAAACGCTGACTAACGTGAAAACCAATAAATCCTGCCGCGCCGGTGACCAGAAAATTCATACATCCCTCATTTATTACACAATTTGAATAGACGCTCCGCGGCCGATTGCATAATAAACGAAACCGCGTTTGCTGATACGCTCCGGATCATACAGGTTACGACCATCAAAAATCACGGGTTGTTTTAACGAGGATTTAATCACGTCGAAATCCGGAGCACGGAAGTTCTGCCACTCGGTGCAGATCACCAGACCATCAGCGCCCTGCAGCGCAGCTTCTTTAGTGCCGCACAGCTTCAGATCGTCACGATGGCCGTAGATGCGCTGAGCTTCTTCCATCGCTTCCGGATCAAACGCCTGCACCGTTGCGCCCGCCTGCCACAGTGCTTCCATCAGCACGCGGCTTGAGGCTTCACGCATGTCGTCGGTGTTCGGTTTGAACGCCAGCCCCCACAGCGCAAACGTCTTGCCACGCAGATCGTCGCCAAAGTGACGTTTGATAAACGTCGGCAGCTTGTTCTTCTGCGAATCGTTGACGTCTTCTACCGCCTGCAACAGGCGCGGGGTGTAGCCGATTGACTCTGCAGTGCGAATCAGCGCCTGCACGTCTTTCGGGAAGCAGGAACCGCCGTAACCACAGCCCGGATAAATAAAGTGATAACCGATGCGTGAATCAGAACCGATGCCCTGACGTACTTTTTCCACGTCAGCACCCAGGCGTTCCGCAAGGTTGGAAATCTCGTTCATGAAGCTGATTTTGGTCGCCAGCATGCAGTTAGCTGCATATTTGGTCAGCTCTGCACTGCGAATATCCATCAGAATCATGCGATCGTGATTACGGTTAAACGGCTCGTACAGTTCACGCAGCAGTTCGACCACTTCATCATTGTCGGTGCCCACCACGATACGTTCCGGACGCATGCAATCGTTAACTGCGGCGCCCTCTTTCAGGAACTCCGGGTTGGAGACCACATCGAACGCGATATTGGCATCACGCTGCTTCAGCGTTTCGCTCATCACCGCGCGCACGCGGTCAGCGGTGCCTACCGGTACGGTAGATTTGTCGATGACGACTTTGTGATCGTTCATGTGCTGCGCGATAGTACGCGCAACCGCAGTCACATATTTCAGGTCGGCAGAGCCATCCTCATCCGGCGGCGTGCCCACAGCAATAAACTGCATTACGCCATGGTTTACGCCCTCTTCTGCGTTGGTGCTGAATTTCAGGCGCCCCGCTTCATAGTTCGACATAACCAGCGGCGTCAGGCCCGGTTCAAAAATTGGGATGATGCCCTTTTTCAGGTTTTCGACTTTCTTTTCGTCGACATCAATACAGAGAACGTCATGTCCGACTTCGGCCAACACCGCAGCCTGAACCAGACCGACATAGCCGATACCAAATACAGTGACTTTCATTGAATTATCCTGTGCTTAATGAATTACTTTTTGTTGCCTGCAACGCCGTCGAGCCACTGAGCGAAATCTTTGCCCAGCACCGGATGACGCACGCCATACTCAACAAAAGCTTGCATATAACCCAGTTTGTTACCGCAGTCGTGGCTCACGCCGGTCAGGTGGTAAGCTTCTACGGTCTCTTTTTCCATCAGCATGGCGATGGAGTCGGTCAGCTGCACTTCGCCGCCGGCACCCGGAGGGGTCTTCGCCAGCAGAGGCCAGATGTCCGCAGACAGCACGTAACGACCGACTACCGCCAGGTTAGATGGCGCTTCCGAGGCTTTTGGCTTCTCAACCACGCCCACCATCGGTGCGCTCTGGCCCGGTGCCAGCTCTGCGCCCTGGCAGTCAACCACGCCGTAAGCGGTGACATCGGCAACTGGCTCAACCATGATCTGGCTGCGACCGCTCTCTTCGAAGCGCGTCAGCATTTCTGCCAGGTTATCTTTGGTTGGGTTAGATTCGTACTCATCAATAATCACGTCTGGCAGAATCACCGCGACTGGCTCATCACCGACCAGCGGATGAGCACACATCACGGCGTGGCCGAGGCCCTTGGCGATACCCTGACGTACCTGCATGATGGTGACGTGTGGCGGGCAGATGGACTGGATTTCATCCAGCAGCTGACGCTTCACGCGTTTTTCCAGCATCGCTTCCAGTTCGAAACTGGTATCAAAATGGTTTTCGATGGAGTTTTTAGAGGAGTGCGTAACCAGCACGATCTCATTAATACCCGCAGCAATACACTCGTTCACGACATACTGGATCAACGGCTTATCGACCAGCGGTAACATCTCTTTTGGAATAGCTTTGGTGGCAGGCAGCATACGCGTACCCAGACCTGCAACCGGGATTACCGCTTTTTTTACTTTAGACTTATAGGCAGACATCAAATACCTCTCTTAATAGGCCGTTCAAGTTAATACTTGATATGTCGGTTTAAAAACGAAATGAGTATATCAGTTAGTGTCAGACGGATTTATCCTGGATGGAGTTAATCCGCGGAATTTAAGACTATTACCCAAGTGTAAAGCTAAGCTTTGGCCCTGTCTTTAACCCGCGGAAAATATAAATCTGAGTGGCTATTCTTCGGACGATAACATCAGGCGAAGCCGGCCGCCGGCTCCCCAGACGTGACATTGCCAGGCATCGGCGCGCTGGCTGATTTGATTAAGATGGGTGCTGCCCATAGTGCCAAGCGGCACGCCGTTACTGAGCTGGATTTGCTGAGTATTGATGTGCAGTGTGGCATTCAGGCCGGCTGAAACCAGAATCAGATTTTTCAACTGACGATGGTAGTAGCCCACCAGCAGCGGGAACTGACCGTTCAGGTTGGCCTGACGCAACAGCATATTCACCTGGCGTAGCAGACCATTGAGTTCCGGCAGACGCTGCTTTTGCCCGGACAGTTGCTCCTGCAATAAACCGTTAAACAGTGCTCTGAGCAATAATGCAGCCAGCACGCCGTTGTCGCCGGCACGCGTCACGTCCAGGCAATAAAACGCCAGATCTTTGTCCGACAGCGCGGCAATATCCAGCACCAGCCCCGGCTGTTCCGCCATGGTGAGTTGACGGTAGTTTATGCGGCAGCTGGCGATGGTTTGCTGGACTGGCGGTTGCAGTTGTTTGAGCAGCTTGGCGGCAGCGAGCGGATCGCGCACCAGGGCATCCCAGTCCTGAAACAGCTGTTCATCTTCTTCCACTTTCGAGGTGAACATCGAAGGATAGAGGCACTCAAACACCGCTTCACGGAAACGTTCCAGGTTTTTTAGCGGCTTGAGCAGCACGTCCTGCACGCCAAGGCGCAGCACGTGGGCAATGTCGGCCATGTTCTGCGTGGCGGAGATGATCAGGATGGGCACGCTATTACCGCGTGTACGAATTCGCTCGACAAACTCAATACCGCCCATGCGCGGCATTTCCAGATCGCAAATGACCAGGTCCACCGACTGCGCGGCGAGTAAATTCAGGCCGTCGAGTCCATCGCCCGCTTCGAACGTGCTGGCTCCGAGGCCAGTTAACAATGTGTCCAGCAATGAACGGAAAACGACCTCATCTTCGACAATGAGTATCTTTTTGCCGATTAGCGGTTTTTCCATTCTCTCCCCCTGCGTACCAGATATTTCAATAGTGGTTCATAAAACGCCGTTGCGCCTTTCAGAATTGGCTGAAGTCACAACCCCCGTGAATGAACAACTGATTATCTGCTACGGACCAGCGGTAATAGTTCATCCATTTTTTTCTCCACGGCGGCCTTGCCTGCCGCAATGGCCTCTTCAGCCCGATGAAAGTCCAGCGTTGAAATCTGCGGACAAAAAGGCTGAATCAGCACATCCGGCGGATCGCCTGCCATACGGTTACGTTTCAGGCGATTTTCCAATACCTGGATTGACGTTGACATAATTTCCATCGCGCCTGGAGACTGGCTGGCGCGCCGATGGGTCAACCCCATCAGACGCTGGCGCAGTTTTTTGCCCCAGCTCAGTGCTTCTGCCGCTGCCGCCTCTTCACCGCTCTGCGGCGTGACCGACAGCAGATCCTGCTGCATCAAGTGCGCATCATGTTGCAGGTCAACGGCAATCACAATGTCAGCGCCCAGCGCGCGGGTTAGCGAAATCGGCACCGGATTGACCACCGCACCATCCACCAGCCAATAACCATTGTAGCCAACCGGAGGCAATAAGCCTGGCATACTACACGATGCACGCACCGCCTGGTGCAAATCCCCTTCGGTCAGCCACAGCTCGCGTCCGGTGCTGAGGTTGGTTGCCACCACGCCAAAGCGCTTATCCGCGTCTTCGATAAGCTCGTTAGGGATCAGCTGACGGATATGGCTAAACACCCGGTCGCCGCGCAGCAGGCCGCCACGCTGCCATGAGAGGTCCATCAGACGGATAACATCCCAGTAGCGAAATGCGCTGACCCACTTCTCCATCAACGCCAGACGGCCGTTGACGTAGGCAGAACCCACCAGTGCGCCGACGGAACAGCCGGCGACGACATCCACCTCAATACCGGCGCGCTCCAGCGCGTTGATGACACCAATATGCGCCCAGCCTTTGGCAGCGCCCGATCCCAGGGCCAGCCCAATCCTGACTTTTCTCATCTCACCTCGTGATCAACCTGATGCGTAGCTTCACGCTGGCCAGTCGGCTAACATAGCGCACACTTTCATTAACTTTAATCACTCTCAGGAGATGATGTGTCCGAAAAGTGCCCCTGCTGCAGCGGAGAGCAGTATAGCCTATGTTGTCAGCCCTTTCTGAACGGGCAACAAACGCCACAGCGCGCTGAACAGTTAATGCGCTCGCGTTACAGCGCTTACGTTAAGCAAAACGCCGCCTGGCTGGTAGAAACCTGGCATCCCAGCCAGCGCGTGGCCGGACTGGAGACGCTATTATCCGAAAGTTTCGCCACCACAGAATGGCTTGGCCTGAATGTAACCCGTTGTAATCACGGAAGCCATGAGAATGAAGCCTTCGTCACTTTTTTTGCGCGTTATCTCGAAAAAGGCCGTACCTGCAGCCTGTATGAATGTTCACGCTTTCTTCGCGAGGATCAACGCTGGTACTATGTCGACGGAACAACGCCGGAGTTAGGGCGTAACGATCGCTGTCCTTGTGGCTCCGATAAAAAATACAAAAAATGTTGTGGCTAATCTGGACAGATGCCCAACAGCTTCACCATTCATCGCTTTGACAGGACTCTGATCGAGATGCAAGCGCAAACCATGCAACGAAAAGTTTTACGGACCATTTGCCCCGATGCCAAAGGTCTGATCGCCAAGATCACCAACATTTGCTACAAGCACGAACTGAACATTGTGCAGAACAATGAGTTCGTCGATCACCGTACCGGGCGCTTTTTCATGCGCACAGAGCTGGAAGGCATTTTCAACGACAACACGCTGCTGGCTGACCTCGACAGCGCGCTGCCGACCGGTTCGGTACGTGAGCTGCACAGCGCCGGACGTCGCCGCGTGGTGATTCTGGTCACCAAAGAGGCGCATTGCCTGGGCGATCTGCTGATGAAGAGTGCCTTTGGTGGTCTGGACATGGAAATCGCCGCCGTTATTGGTAACCATGAAACGCTGCGTTCGCTGGTCGAGCGTTTTGACATCCCGTTCGTGCTGGTCAGCCATGAAGGCCTGACGCGCGAAGAGCACGATAACCGCATGGCGGATGAGATCGATCGCTATCAGCCGGATTACGTGGTGCTGGCGAAATACATGCGCGTGCTGACGCCGGCGTTTGTGCAGCGTTATCCCAACCAGATCATCAATATTCACCACTCGTTCCTGCCAGCCTTTATTGGCGCCCGTCCTTATCATCAGGCCTATGAGCGCGGCGTGAAGATCATCGGTGCCACCGCGCACTACGTGAACGACAACCTGGATGAAGGCCCGATCATCATGCAGGACGTGATTAACGTCGATCACAGCTATACCGCTGAAGAGATGATGCGTGCCGGACGCGACGTGGAAAAGAATGTACTAAGCCGCGCGCTGTATAAAGTGCTGGGCCAGCGCGTGTTTGTTTACGGCAACCGCACGATCATTCTTTAACCACTGCGGCGCTGATTTGCGCAACTCTTCAGCGCCACGCGTAAAAAGTGGGCAAACGATTGAGTTTTTTACTGCGGGCGCTTTACAGACTGAACGCATTTGGTATGATGCGCCCCGCTTTCAGGCATAAAGATTCAGGCCAGTGGCGGGATTCCCGAGCGGCCAAAGGGAGCAGACTGTAAATCTGCCGTCATCGACTTCGAAGGTTCGAATCCTTCTCCCGCCACCATCTGAATCCATTCTGTGCCTGAATCTTCTGAGCTTCATATCCCTGGCGGGATTCCCGAGCGGCCAAAGGGAGCAGACTGTAAATCTGCCGTCATCGACTTCGAAGGTTCGAATCCTTCTCCCGCCACCATCTCATGCTGCACTCTTCTTCCAGCCAGTCAATAAAGCCAGTTAATAACACCTGGAGAAGGATGAGAAGCTTCGACCGAAGGTTCGGGTCGAACGCAGTGAGACAACGCGCGTCAGCGCGGCCCGCAGGGTGAGCCGCTTGCGGCGAATAATCCTTCTCCCGCCACCCTTTCATGCTGCACTTTTCACCAGACCGACATCTGAATTTACGCGATGCCAGGCCGGCATCAATGGCGCCCCTTATATCCCGATCATTCTCCTCCGGGTATGATGATCCCCGACTGATCATCGGGAAGTTGCTGGTGAGATGGGGGCGCCCCCTGGGCATAAAGCCTGCTTCGTAGATTCATCCCCGGCAACTTAACTCCCGCCTTCAAGACCGGACGGTATCCTGTGCCCCGAGCACGCATCCATAAGGATGGTCATGGCGGTTTCCCTGTGCTGTTAAGGAGAATCTATGCAAACCCGTATGCCTGTCGGCATTGAT
>NZ_SDFT01000131.1:0-19812 GCF_004916815.1 Pantoea sp. R102 | reverse complement strand
CGACGTTGACCTGGCGAAATTTGCCGGCAAGCCGATGTACCGCACCTCCACCAGTCTGGCGCTGAAGAAAACCGCACAGGAGCTGGATAAAGCGCAGGCGGAAGCCAAAGTCTGGCAGCCTTCCGGCAACCAGGCGGCAGCCAGCCAGAGCGACAGCAAAGAGAAAGCCGGTGCCTATCGGCATCTGCTGACCGGCGTATCTTATATGCTGCCGATGGTGGTCGCCGGCGGTCTGAGCATTGCGCTGTCATTCGCCTTTGGGATTACCGCGTTTAAAGAGCAGGGCACCTTAGCCGCGGCGCTGATGCAGATCGGTGGCGGCAGCGCCTTTGCGCTGATGGTGCCGGTGCTGGCGGGCTTTATCGCCTTCTCGATTGCTGACCGTCCGGGCCTGACGCCGGGTCTGATTGGCGGCATGATCGCCACCAGCATCAACGCCGGTTTCCTTGGCGGCATCATCGCCGGTTTCATCGCCGGTTACGCCGCGAAACTGCTGAGCAGCAAAGTGAAGCTGCCGCAAAGTATGGAAGCGCTGAAGCCGATTCTGATCATTCCGCTGGTGGCCAGTCTGATTACCGGCCTGCTGATGATTTACGTGGTAGGCAAACCGGTTGCTGGCATCATGAGCGGCCTGACCAGCTGGCTGGCGAACATGGGCACTGCTAACGCGGTCCTGCTGGGCGCGATTCTGGGCGGCATGATGTGTACCGACATGGGCGGTCCGGTGAACAAAGTGGCTTACGCGTTTGGTGTTGGTCTGCTGAGTTCGCAAACCTACGCGCCGATGGCCGCGATCATGGCGGCCGGTATGGTGCCACCGCTGGCGATGGGGCTGGCAACGCTGGTAGCGCGTCGTAAGTTCAATAAAGGTCAGCAGGAGGGCGGTAAAGCCGCGCTGGTACTCGGCCTGTGCTTTATCTCCGAAGGTGCCATTCCGTTTGCGGCGCGTGATCCGATGCGCGTGCTGCCATGCTGTATCGTGGGTGGCGCAGTGACCGGTGCGATCTCCATGGCGATGGGTGCCAAACTGATGGCGCCGCACGGCGGGCTGTTCGTCCTGCTGATTCCAGGCGCCATTACGCCGGTGCTGGGTTACCTGCTGGCGATTGTGATTGGTACGCTGATTGCGGGTCTGGGCTATGCGATTCTGAAACGTCCGGAAGAGGAACTGGCCAAAGCCGCGTAACGGCAGCCAGGAACAACAAAGGGAGCCGCGGCTCCCTTTTTTATTGACGACAGGCCCCGGTGAAACCCGTTACGCCTGCTGCTCGGCCTTCAGCCAGGCAATTTCATCCTTCCAGATATCCGGATTGATGGTTTCGAGAATCATCGGGATACCGTCAAAACGCGCATCCTTCATCAGCCAGCTAAACGCGGTCTTGCCAATGTTGCCCTCGCCGAGGCTGTGATGGCGATCCACGCGGCTGCCGAGCGTGCTTTTGGCATCGTTCAGGTGCATACCGCGCAGATACTGAAAGCCCACCACGCGCTCAAACTCGGCAAAGGTGGCTTCACAGGCAGCTTGGCTGCGTAAATCATATCCGCCAGCGAAGGCGTGGCAGGTGTCGATGCATACGCCGACGCGCGATTTATCCTCGACGTGGTCAATAATCGCCGCGAGGTGTTCAAAGCGGAAACCGAGGTTGCTGCCCTGGCCGGCGGTATTCTCAATCACTGCTACCACGTTGTGGGTTTTATCCAGCGCAATGTTGATCGACTCGGCGATGCGCTTCAGGCAGGCATCTTCATCAATCTGCTGCAGGTGGCTGCCGGGATGGAAGTTGAGCAGCGTCAGACCAAGCTGTTCGGCGCGCTGCATCTCATCGATAAACGCCTCGCGCGATTTCTCCAGCGCGTCCATCACCGGGTGGCCGAGGTTAATCAGATAGCTGTCGTGCGGCAGGATTTGCGCGGCGCTAAAGTTGTATTGATCGCAGGCGGTTTTAAAAGCGTCGATCACCTGCGCAGAGAGCGGCGCGGCTTTCCACTGGCGCTGATTTTTAGTGAACAGCGCAAAGGCTGTGGCTTCGATTTCATGGGCACGGATCACTGCCTGGTCTACGCCGCCGGATGCGCTTACGTGTGCGCCGATATATTTCATGCCGCTCTCCTGAATGGGCGATTGCTGATGCAAAACGCCCATGATAGCGGATGCGCTTACGCCATGAAATGTTGCACCAGCACATTCAGTGCGCCGCCGCCGAGAATCAGCCAGATAAACATCAGCAGACCAAGCAGCAGCGGTTTGACGCCCGCCTGCTTCAGCGCGCCGAAACGGGTGGTTAAGCCCAGCGCCGCCATCGCCATCGCCAGCAGCAGATTCGCCAGCTGATTCAGTCCCGCTACCACCGGCGGTGGCAGCAGATGCAGCGAGTTAAACAGCGCCACCACAATAAACAACAGGGCAAACCACGGAAAGCGGATCGGCTGCTGTGCCTGACGCTGGTGGCTGCGCTGGCGCTGCAGCCAGCTGCCGAGGATCAGCAGAAACGGTGCCAGCATCATCACCCGCAGCATCTTGGCGATCACCGCCGTGTTCTCCGTTTCCGCGCCCATTGCATGGCCGGCCGCCACCACCTGCGCCACTTCGTGCAGCGTCGAGCCGGTAAAGACGCCAAAGTGCTGCGCGCTGACCTGCGGCAGCAGCGTCCAGAGAAACGGGTACAGCACAATGCCGACGGTGCCAAACAGCACCACGGTGGCCACCGCGACCGCCACTTTCGACGGTGCGGCTTTGATCACCGGTTCACTTGCCAGCACCGCTGCCGCACCGCAAATGCTGCTGCCGGCACCAATCAGCCACACGGTTTCGCGATCCATTTTCAGTAAACGCATGCCGATCAGGCAGGTGATCAGAAAGGTTGAGCTCAGCACCAGCACATCAATCAGCACGCCGCTGACGCCGACATCGGCGATCTGCTGCACGGTGATACGGAAGCCGTAAAGAATGATGCCGAGGCGCAGCAGTCGCTGTTTGGCCAGCAGCACCCCGCTGTCGCACGGGGTCGCAACGCGGGGATACAGGCTATTACCCAGCACGATGCCGATAATGATGGCCAGCGTCAGCGCGCCGAATCCCGCGCCAGCCAGCCACGGCTGACTGGCCAGCCACGCGGCACCTGCGGCGATGGCGGCGGTCAGCAGCAGTCCCGGCAGCCAGCGATGAATATGAAAAGGGGTTTTGTTGACGCTTAGTTCAGCCATAATACGCTTCTCCTCAGTGAGGCTTTAGCGTGCGCCTGGCTGGCTTAAAAGTGAAATTGATAATATATTTATAATCAACCGGAATAAGTGATAAGGAAGGGCAACAATGTTCATGCGCTTGCGCCGCTGGGCGAAGCTCATCAAACGGGACGTGCTGACGCTGTGGTTTGCCTGTCGCGATCCGCGTACGCCGTGGTGGTTTAAGCTGCTGGCGTTTGGCATCGTCGCTTATGCGCTCAGCCCCATCGATCTGATTCCGGACTTCATCCCGATTATTGGCCTGCTGGATGACGCGATTATCATCCCGCTTGGCGTGATGATCCTGCTGCGTCTGCTGCCGCGCGACGTGCGCATCAGCAGCGCCGAACGCGCCGAGGTGCAACGGGCGCGCGGCAAAAAGATCGTCAGCTGGAGCGGCCTGATTCTGATGCTGCTGATCTGGCTGGCGGTGGTGATCTATCTGGTGAAACGGTACGCCATGTAAGGAGCACGCATGCACATTACGCTGCGTCAGATTGAAGTGTTTACCGAGGTGCTGAAAAGCGGCTCCACCACTCAGGCCTCGCAGGTGCTGGCGCTGTCGCAGTCGGCGGTCAGCGCGGCCCTGGCCGATCTGGAAAGTCAGCTCGGCGTGCAGCTGTTTGACCGCGTCGGCAAACGGCTGGTGCTCAACGAGCACGGCCGGCTGCTCTATCCACGTGCGGTCGGGCTGCTGGAGCAGGCGATTGAGATCGAACAGCTGTTTAAAGAGGACAACGGAGCGATTCGCCTGTTTGCCAGCAGCACCATCGGCAACTATCTGCTGCCGGGGATGATCGCCGCGTATCGCCGTGATTTTCCCACGCTGCCGCTGGAGCTGAGCGTCGGCAACAGCCAGGACGCCATCAATGCGGTGGCCGATTTTCGCGTCGACATTGGCCTGATTGAAGGGCCGTGCCATGAGCCGGATATCATCAGCGAACCGTGGCTGGAAGATGAACTGGTGGTGTTCGCCGCGCCGGATGCGCCGCTGTTACAGCAGCCAGTGACGCTGGATACGCTGGCCGCTGCGCCGTGGATCCTGCGCGAGCGCGGTTCCGGTACGCGTGAGATTGTCGATTACCTGCTGCTGTCGCACCTGCCGCAGTTTCAGCTGGGGATGGAGTTGGGCAACTCGGAGGCGATTAAACACGCGGTGCGCCACGGCATGGGCATCAGCTGCTTATCGCGCCGGGTGATTACCGATTTGCTGGAGGCGGGCACGCTGACGGAAGTCCCGGTGCCCCTGCCGCGCCTGACGCGCACCCTGTATCGCATCCATCACCGGCAGAAACATCTGTCGAAAGCGCTGAGCCGCTTCCTCGCCTATTGCCGGGAATAGCCGCAGTCTCCCCTGTGCTGTGGCTAATAATTCCCGGCCGATTATGAAGGTAACTAATAACCCGAGGCGAATGCTATACAGTGCAGGCTTTGCTGCTACAATCGCGCCTTATTTTTATCCAGCATAGCGTTTACACATGCATAATGACTCAAAAACAACACAACAACCTGGGCTGCGCCGTGAATTAAAAGCGCGCCATCTCACCATGATCGCCATTGGCGGTTCCATCGGCACCGGCCTGTTTGTCGCCTCGGGTGCCACTATCTCTCAGGCGGGTCCTGGCGGTGCGTTACTCTCCTACGCGCTGATCGGCCTGATGGTCTACTTCCTGATGACCAGTCTCGGCGAACTGGCGGCGTTTATGCCGGTCTCCGGTTCCTTTGCCACCTACGGCGCTAAATATGTCGAAGAGGGCTTTGGCTTCGCGCTGGGCTGGAACTACTGGTACAACTGGGCGGTGACCATCGCCGTTGACCTCGTCGCCTCACAGCTGGTGATGAACTACTGGTTCCCGGACACGCCGGGCTGGATCTGGAGCGCGCTGTTCCTCGGTCTGATGTTCCTGCTCAACTACATTTCGGTTAAAGGCTTCGGCGAGGCGGAATACTGGTTCTCGCTGATCAAAGTCGCCACCGTCATTATCTTTATTGTGGTCGGTGTGCTGATGATTACCGGCATCCTGCGCGGCGCAGAAAATGCTGGCTGGCACAACTGGACGGTGGGAGATGCGCCGTTTGCCGGCGGGTTTGCGGCGATGATTGGCGTGGCGATGATTGTCGGCTTCTCTTTCCAGGGCACCGAACTGATCGGGATTGCCGCCGGTGAATCAGAAGACCCGGCGAAGAATATCCCGCGCGCGGTGCGCCAGGTGTTCTGGCGCATTCTGCTGTTCTATGTGTTCGCGATCCTGATCATCAGCCTGATTCTGCCGTATACCGATCCACAGCTGCTGCATAACGATGTCACCGATATCAGCGTCAGCCCGTTCACGCTGGTGTTCCAGAATGCCGGTCTGCTGTCCGCAGCGGCGGTGATGAACGCGGTGATCCTGACGGCGGTGCTGTCGGCGGGTAACTCCGGCATGTACGCCTCAACGCGTATGCTGTTTAACCTGGCGCAGGAAGGCAAGGCACCGCGCATTTTTGCGAAACTGTCGAAAGGCGGCGTACCGCGCAATGCCCTGCTGGCGACCACGGTGGTGGCAGCGCTGTGCTTCCTGACCTCGAAATTTGGCAATCAGGAAGTGTACCTGTGGCTGCTGAATACGTCAGGGATGACCGGCTTTATC
Source organism: Pantoea sp. R102 (assembly GCF_004916815.1). Classification (NCBI taxonomy): domain Bacteria; kingdom Pseudomonadati; phylum Pseudomonadota; class Gammaproteobacteria; order Enterobacterales; family Erwiniaceae; genus Pantoea; species Pantoea sp. R102. Next base: position 13,960 of record NZ_SDFT01000131.1, on the reverse strand, counting down.
GCCTGGCTCGGCATTGCTATCAGCCATTATCGCTTCCGCCGCGGCTATGTGGCGCAGGGGCTGAATCTGGCCGATCTGCCTTACCGCTCCGGCTTCTTCCCGCTGGGTCCGATGTTTGCGTTCGCGCTGTGTCTGATCATTACGCTGGGGCAGAATTATCAGGCATTCCTCGCCGATCGCATCGACTGGTACGGCGTAGCCGCAACCTATATCGGCATTCCGCTGTTCCTGGTGATCTGGCTGGGTTATAAGCTGACGCGCGGCACCCGCTTCGTAAAATACAGCGAGATGGAATTCCCCTCCTTTAAGCAGTAATGCCTGACAACGCGGCCCCGGCCGCGTTTTTTTTTGCGATTTATTACGCTATGCAAACCTGGCGCAAACCATTCGGGCTTTGTTACAGAGACAGCATTGATAATTATTATCACCTGCTCTATTGTGGCAGCCGTTATAAGGCGACAGGAAACAGGTAGAACAATGCGTAGTACGGACTCCGCGCTGGTGGCGGAACATGGCACCGAAGCCGATACCCTGACCCGTTATCGTCAGGTTCTGCGTCAGCGACTGCTGCTGATTGGTGTGCTGGTGCTGGCGATCCTCGCTTCAGTTATCCTCGATTTCACCCTTGGCCCGGCCGGCCTGACGCTCGACACGCTGTGGCAAACGCTGCTCCATCCCGCAGCGGTGGACGCCGGCACGCGCGTGATCGTCTGGGACATCCGTCTGCCGTATGCGCTGATGGCGGTGGTGGTCGGCTTCTCACTCGGCCTCGCCGGTGCTGAAATGCAGACCATCCTTAATAACCCGCTGGCCAGCCCGTTTACGCTCGGCGTCTCGTCGGCAGCGGCGTTTGGTGCCGCGCTGGCAATCATTCTCGGCATCGGTATTCCCGGCGTGCCGGATCAGTGGCTGATCTCCGCCAATGCCTTTGTCTTCGCCTTGTTTGCCGCGCTAATGCTGGATGGCATCACGCGCTGGACCAAAGTCTCAACCTCCGGCGTGGTGCTGTTTGGCATCGCGCTGGTGTTCACCTTTAACGCCCTGGTTTCGATGATGCAGTTCATCGCCAGCGAAGATACGCTGCAGGGCCTGGTGTTCTGGACCATGGGCAGTCTGGCGCGTGCCTCATGGGAAAAACTGGGCGTGTTGAGCGCCGCCTTTGCCATCCTGCTGCCGTTCTCGATGCTCAGCAGCTGGAAACTCACGGCGCTGCGCCTTGGTGAAGATCGCGCGGTGAGTTTCGGCATTGACGTGCGGCGGCTGCGGCTGGCGACGCTGCTGCGCATCAGCATTCTCTCGGCGCTGGCGGTGGCATTCGTCGGCCCGATCGGCTTTATCGGCCTGGTCGCGCCGCACATTGCGCGCATGATGTTTGGTGAAGATCACCGCTACTATCTGCCAGCCAGTGCGCTGACCGGCGCGCTGGTGCTGTCGCTGGCATCGGTGGCCTCGAAAAACCTCATTCCCGGCGTCATCATTCCGGTCGGCATCGTCACCTCGCTGGTGGGCGTGCCGTTCTTTCTCAGCATTATTCTGCGGCATCGGGGGACAGTGTGATGGAGCAGGGCTTACGCGTCAGCCACTTTTATGCCGGTTACCCGAAGCGGAACGTTATCGACGATCTCAATGTCACGCAGCTGCCACGCGGCAAAATCACCGTGCTGCTGGGGCCCAACGGCTGCGGCAAATCGACGCTGCTGCGCGCGCTGGCCGGTCTGAGCAAAGGGCAGGGCGAGCTGTGGCTCAATGGCGAAGAGCTGATGAGCCAGCCGTTTGCCCGGCGCGCGCAGCGCGTGGTCTATCTGCCGCAGACGCTGCCAGCCGGTGTGCATCTGCACGTGCTGGAGTCGATCATCGTGGCGCAGCGTGCCTCCGGTGGATTACACAGTGCGGCCAGTGAAGTGGAAATCATGCACCTGCTGGAGCAACTGGGCATTGCCCATCTGGCGATGCGCTACCTCGATCAGCTGTCCGGCGGCCAGAAGCAGCTGGTCGGGCTGGCGCAGTCGCTGATTCGCCGTCCGGAACTGCTGCTGCTGGATGAACCGCTCAGCGCGCTGGATTTGAATTATCAGTTCCACGTGATGGATTTGGTGCGGCGCGAAACCCGGCTGCGCAACATGGTGACGGTGGTGGTGGTGCATGACATCAATATCGCGCTGCGTCATGCCGATCACGCGCTGATGCTGAAGCAGGGGCAACTGCTGGCCGACGGTGTGCCGTCGCAGGTGATTACGCCGGAGACGCTGGCGCAGGTGTATGGCGTGCGCGGCCGCATTGAGCACTGCTCACAGGGCATGCCGCAGGTAATGATTGATGGGCTGGTGGCGGAATCGCTGGCCTGACGCCAGACACGTTCTGCCCCTCAGCATCAGAGGGGCAGAAAAGTGCACTACGCCAGTAAATGCTGCGCGTGGAACCGCAGATGGTCCTCCACAAAGCTGGCGATAAAGAAGTAGCTGTGGTCATACCCCGGCTGGATACGCAGCTCCAGCGGGAAGTTCTGCTCGCGCGCCACTGCTTCCAGCCGCTCCGGGCGTAGCTGATCGGCGAGGAACTGATCGCTATCGCCCTGATCGATCAGCACCGGCAGGCGATGTTCAGCGTTCTGCATTAGCAGGCAGCTATCCCACTCGCGCCACGTCTGGCGATCGTCGCCCAGATAGGCGGCAAAGGCTTTCTGTCCCCACGGCACTTCGGTCGGATTGACGATTGGCGCAAACGCGGACGCCGACGCAAAGCGCCCGCCGAGGCGCAGCGCCAGCACCAGCGCGCCGTGGCCGCCCATCGAATGCCCCATTACCGACTGGCGATCGCTCAGCTTGAAGTTATCCGCCACCAGTGCCGGCAGCTCCTCGCTGAGATAATCGAACATGCGATAATGTGCCGCCCACGGTTGCTGCGTGGCGTTGAGATAAAACCCGGCACCCTGGCCCAGATCGTACCCGCTGTCATTGGCCACTGCATCGCCGCGCGGGCTGGTGTCCGGCATAATCAGCACCAGACCGAGTTCGGCCGCCACGCGCTGCGCACCGGCTTTGGTGGTGAAGTTCTCATCGTTGCAGGTCAACCCGGCGAGAAACCACACCACCGGCGGTGGCGCGTCGTCGCGCGGCGGTGGCAGAAAAATGCTGAACGTCATCGGGCAGTTGAGCACGGCGGACTGATGACGCCAGCGCTGCTGCCAGCCGCCAAAAATACGGTGTTCTTCCAGCAGCTCCAGAGTGGATGCCATATCGCCTCCTGCTTACTTATTAAAATGCACCACGGAACGGATCGATTTGCCTTCATGCATCAGCTCAAATGCCTCGTTGATCTCTTCCAGCGGCATGGTGTGGGTGATGAAATCATTCAGCGCAAACTTACCGTCGAGGTAATCCTGCACGATGCCCGGCAGCTGAGTGCGTCCTTTCACGCCGCCAAACGCCGACCCGCGCCATACGCGACCGGTAACCAGCTGGAATGGTCGGGTAGATATCTCTTCGCCTGCACCGGCAACGCCAATAATCACTGATTCGCCCCAGCCTTTATGGCAGCACTCCAGCGCGGAACGCATCACGTTGACGTTACCGATACACTCAAACGAGAAGTCCACGCCGCCGTCGGTCATCTCGACGATAACCTCCTGAATTGGCTTAGCAAAATCTTTCGGATTAACCAGGTCGGTTGCGCCCAGTTTGCGCGCCAGGTCAAACTTGCTGGTGTTGATATCAATACCGATGATGCGACCGGCCTTCGCCATTTTCGCCCCAATGATCGCCGACAGGCCAATACCGCCAAGGCCGAAAATCGCCACGGTGTCGCCTTCTTTCACTTTGGCGGTATTCATCACCGCGCCCATGCCGGTGGTCACGCCACAGCCGAGCAGGCACACTTCTTCCAGCGGCGCTTCTTTGCTGATTTTCGCCAGGGAGATTTCCGGTACGACGGTGTACTCAGAGAAGGTCGAGGTGCCCATGTAATGGAAGATTGGCTTGCCGTCTTTGAAGAAGCGGGTGGTGCCGTCGGGCATCAGCCCTTTGCCCTGTGTGGTGCGGATTGCCTGACACAGGTTGGTTTTGCCGGAGAGACAGAATTTACACTTGCCGCACTCTGGCGTGTACAGCGGGATCACGTGATCGCCGACCGCTACGCTGGTAACGCCTTCGCCCACCGCTTCAACCACGCCGCCACCTTCGTGACCGAGGATCGCCGGGAATACGCCTTCCGGATCTTTACCTGACAGGGTGTAAGCATCGGTATGGCACACGCCGGTGGCAACGATACGCACCAGCACTTCCCCTTTCTGTGGCGGCATCAGATCCACTTCTTCAATCTTCAGCGGTTCGCCAGCAGCCCAGGCCACGGCCGCGCGGGTTTTAATCATGTTCATGCAATCCCTCTTCCTGTGATGTCGTGATTGGATAAAAAATAACGCTTACTCAGCGGCCTGCAGCGGATGCAGCAGTTCATCGTTGAGCGGGCGGTCATCAAACATTTCAATAATCAGATACTTCAGCGCCTCAACGTTGGGCGTAAAGGCGTCGCGGCGCCACATCAGCCAGGTGGCCGTGTCGCGCCAGGTCGGCGGCAGGCTGTGCTGCTGCACGCGCGCGCGGGCTGGCATCTGCGCCAGCACCGAGGCGGGAATCATCGCCACGCCGCCGCCACCGGCTACGCAGGCGACCATGGCGTGATAAGACTGAATCTCCATAACGCTGTGCGGTGCGCTCTGGCTGTCGCGATACCAGGACTCCAGCCGGGTGCGGTACGAGCAGCTGTTGCCAAAGGCAAACAGCGTATCGCCCTGCGTATCGCGGGCGCTGTGAATCGGCGCGTGTTCGAGGCTGGTGATCAGCACCATCTCTTCACGAAAGGCGATGCAGCCATTCAGATCGTCATGACTGGCCGGACCGTCCACCAGCGCCGCCGCCAGCGTGCCGGCGCGCACTTTATCGATGATATCGCCTGAGGTGCCGGTCACCAGCGACAGCGCGACGTTGGGGAAGCGCTGATGATAGGCGGCCAGCAATCCCGGCAGGCGGGTGGCGGCGGTGCTCTCCATCGAACCGAAGGCAAAGTTACCACCGGGTTCACCGGCGCGCGCCATGTTCAGCGCCTCGTCGCTCAATGCCAGAATGCGCTGCGCATAATTGAGGAAATTGTGGCCCATCGGCGACAAACGAATGCGCTGCTTCTCACGAATAAACAGATCGACGCCGATTTCTTCTTCCAGCTGTCGCAGTCGCGTGGTGAGATTAGACGGCACGCGATGCAGCATTTCGGCGGCGCGCGCCAGTGAGCCGGTTTCGGCCACAGAACAGAACATGCGGAGCTGTACTAAATCCATATTCTCTTCTCGTAAACAACTTGGTTAATATTATTCACTTTTCGTGAGTCTAAACGTCATGCATGCTGCTGACAAGTGATAATCCAATCGATCCGGAGTCAGAATGGCGTGGCGAGTCGCGCTTAGCGCGTTTTTAAGTTTAGTGGTTGCAATGGGGATTGGGCGATTTGCGTTTACCCCGCAGGTGCCGCTGATGATTCACGACGGTCAGCTCACGCTCGCCAGTGCCAGCCTGGTCGCGGCGCTGAACTATCTCGGTTATCTGGCCGGATCGTTTGACGCGATGCGCGCGCAGCGGCGCGTGGAGTGGCGGCTGCAGCTGGGCGTCTGGGGTGCCGTCGCGCTGACGTTGCTGTCCGCCTGTATCAGCGGGCCGTGGCTGCATGCGGTGGTGCGTTTCCTGATCGGCGTCGCCAGCGGCTGGGCAATGGTGCTGGTGGCAGCATGGAGCAATGAGCAACTGCTGCACCACGGCCGGCCGGGCCTGTCGGCAGCGGTGTTTGCCGGTCCCGGCACCGGCATCTTCATCAGCGGCATGCTGGCGGTACTGCTGCACGCCAGCGGCGTGAGCGCGGCGTTTGCCTGGGCGGCGTACGGTGTGCTGGCGCTGCTGCTGATTGCCGCGATTGCGCGCTTCCTGCCGCGCAGCGGACAGCTGCATCGTCCGCAACAGGCCGCCGCACCGCTGCTGCTGACGCGTGACCTGAAGCGCCTGATCCTCAGCTACAGCCTCGCCGGCTTTGGCTATATTCTGCCCGCCACCTTCCTGTCGCAAATGGCGGCAGCGCGCTTCCCTGATAGCGCTTTTGCGCAGTTTGTCTGGCCGGTGTTTGGCGGCGCGGCGGTGATCGGCATCGTGCTGGGGATCGTGACGCGCCACTGGGGCAGCAGCCATCGGCGGCTGGCGCTGGTGCTGTGGGCGCAGGCGCTGGGCGTAATCGCGGCCATCGTACTGCCGGGCATCAACGGTCTGTTGCTGGCGGCGCTGCTGATTGGCGGCGGCTTTCTCTGCGTGGTGCAGCTGTCGCTGCAGTACAGCCGGGAGCTGGCGCCGCACCACGCGCGCTATCTCGCCGGCCTGCTCACGACCGGTTATGCCATCGGACAGCTCGGTGGGCCGCTGCTGTCCTGGATTTCCAGCCTGCTGTGGCACCGGCTCGATCCGGCGCTGTGGGTGGCCGGAGGCGGGTTGCTGCTGGCGGGGGCGCTGGTGATGCGGCGATCGCCCACCTGAAACGCTTTCATTTCCAATCGGATTGATTGCTGGATTAAGCGCGCGTTGTGTTTCACAATACGCGCTCAGAATTTCCCCCGCAGGCGCAGACCTGCGGGCGCATCACCTGCCGGAGAAGAGTACGATGAGCACCTTAAGTCAGGAAGCCGCCCTGGTTCACGAAGCACTGCTGGCGCGTGGCCTGGAAACGCCATTACGCGCCCCGGTGCGCGACATGGACGACGCGTCACGCAAGCGCGAGATCGCCGGCCACATGACCCAGATTATGCAGCTGCTGAATCTGGACCTGGAAGACGACAGCCTGATGGAGACGCCGCACCGCATCGCCAAGATGTACGTCGACGAAATCTTTTCAGGTCTGGATTACGCCAACTTCCCGAAAATCACCGTCATCGAAAACAAGATGAAGGTGGACGAAATGGTCACCGTGCGTGATATCACCCTGACCAGCACCTGTGAACACCACTTCGTGATCATCGACGGCAAAGCCACCGTGGCCTATATCCCTAAAGACAAGGTGATTGGCCTGTCGAAGATCAACCGTATCGTACAGTTCTTCGCCCAGCGTCCTCAGGTGCAGGAGCGTTTAACCCAGCAGGTGCTGGTGGCGCTGCAAACCCTGCTGGGCACCAATAACGTGGCGGTGTCGATCGATGCGGTGCACTACTGCGTGAAAGCGCGCGGCGTCAAAGATGCGACCAGCGCGACCACCACCACTTCACTCGGCGGATTGTTCAAATCGAGCCAGAACACGCGTCAGGAGTTTCTGCGCGCGGTACGCCACAGCTAAGCAGCGCGGGCGGCGTCGTTGTCGCCCGTGTTCCTCTCACCGTCAGGGCACTCGATGCAACGCTATCTCGCGCTGGATTTCATTCGTGGTTGCGCCATTCTCGGCATATTGCTGCTGAATATCGTCGGCTTTGGTCTGCCCTCGGCGGCCTATCTCAATCCGGCCTGGCAGGGTGAAGCCTCCGTTTCTGATGCCTGGACCTGGGCAATCATGGATGGCCTGGCGCAGCTAAAATTCCTGACGCTGTTTGCGCTGCTGTTTGGTGCCGGGCTGGCACTGCAGGTGCCGCGCGGCAGCCGCTGGATCTCCTCGCGCTTAACGCTGCTGGTCTTCATCGGGTTCATCCACGCGGTGTTCCTGTGGGAAGGCGACATCCTGCTGGATTATGGCCTGATTGGGTTGATTGTCTGGCGCATGCTGCGTGACGTGCCATCGGAGCGGGCGCTATTACATACCGGGGTGCTGCTCTATCTGGTGGGCTGTGCCGTGCTGCTGGTGTTTGGCATCATCTCCAGTCCGCAGCCGACGCGCTCATGGCTGCCGGGCGCGGCAGACTTGGAGTATGAGAGCTACTGGAAACTGGTCGGCGGCTGGGAAGCGGTGCAGAATCGCCTCGAGCACCTGTCATCCGGCCTGATGGCGCTGGCTTCGCAGTATGGCTGGCAGCTGGCCGGGCTGATGCTGATCGGTGCCGCGCTGATGCGCAGCGGCTGGCTCAGCGGCCAGTTTAGTCTGCAACACTACCGACGCGCGGCGGCGCTGTTACTGACCATCGGCTGGCTGATTGCCATACCCGGCGTGATGGCACAGTGGCTGCTACAGTGGGAATTTCGCTGGAGCGGCTTTTTCCTGCAGGTGCCACGCGATCTCGCCAGTCCGTTTATCAGCCTTGGCTACGCTGCGCTCTGTCTCGGTTACTGGCCGGCCATCGCCGCCACGCGGTTCAGTTACGCCATTCAGTGCGTCGGCCGCATGGCGCTGAGCAATTATCTGCTGCAGACGCTAATCTGCACCACGCTGTTCTACCGCTTCGATCTGTTCCTCAAATTTGACCGCCTGCAACTACTGGCCTTTGTACCAGCTATCTGGCTGGTCAATATTCTGTTCTCCGTGCTGTGGCTGCGCGTCTTCCCGCAGGGACCGATGGAGTGGCTCTGGCGCCGGCTGACGCAGCTCGCCGCCGGAAAAGCGGATAACGCGTCCGCCGGCAGATAATGATGTTCATCACAAAGGTTGCATAATTGTATGTAACCGTTTTCATCCGTGTGACGTAATTCACGCAGCTGTTTCCGATGCCCTGACAGAATAGCGCCGTTACGCGCCAGTCGCGCATTTTCTCCTCTGTGGAACAACTGCATGATAACGATTCGTGATGTCGCCCGTCAGGCCGGGGTTTCCGTTGCCACCGTGTCGCGGGTGCTCAATAACAGCAGTGCAGTCACCTCTGATACCCGCGAAGCCGTGCTGCAGGCGGTTGAATCGCTCGGCTACCGGCCGAATGCCAACGCGCAGGCGCTGGCGACCCAGGTGAGCGATACCATCGGCGTGGTGGTCATGGACGTTTCCGATCCCTTCTTTGGTGCGCTGGTTAAAGCGGTGGATACCGTGGCGCAGCGCATGCACAAGCATGTGCTCATCAGCAATTCGTGGCATCAGGAAGAGAAAGAACGCCATGCCATTGAGGTGCTGATCCGCCAGCGCTGCAACGCGCTGGTGGTGCACGCGAAAACGCTTACAGACGCGGAGCTGGCCCGGTTTATGGATCAGGTCCCCGGTATGGTCCTGATTAATCGTACTATTCCCGGTTACGAGCACCGCTGCGTCTGCCTCGATAATGTCACCGGGGCGCAGGTAGCGACGCGTATGCTGTTACAGCAGGGCCATCAGCGCATTGGATACCTCAGCTCCAGCCATCCGATTGAGGACGTGGCGCAGCGCCGCGACGGCTGGCTGCAGGCGCTGGCGGAGCAGGGCATCCGCCCGCCGGAGGGCTGGATTGCACATGCCGAACCGGACATGCAGGGCGGTGAAGCCGCGATGGTGGAACTGCTGGGGCGCAATCTGCACCTCACTGCGGTGTTCTCCTATAACGATGGCATGGCGGCCGGTGCGCTCACTGCGCTGAAAGATAACGGTATTCAGGTGCCGCAGCATTTCTCTGTCATCGGCTTCGATGATATCCCCATTTCCCGCTACACCGACCCGCAATTGACCACGGTACGCTATCCCATTGTTTCTATGGCGAAACTGGCGACTGAGCTGGCCCTGCAGGGCGCAGCAGGCACGCTCGATCCGCACGCCGCGCACTGCTTCATGCCTACGCTGGTGCGGCGCCATTCAGTGGCGCAGCGGCAAATTGTGGAGTCGGTCACTAATTCAGGCGATAGCGCCGTGTAACCGTTTCCAATCTGTGATTGTATTCACAGTTAATTAACATGGCGCTCACTATGATGGCAGCGTCTTACCGGACTGAAACATTATGTAACGCCGGGCTTTCCTTCCCCGGTCTGGTTTCAGTAGCCGATTGAAATGGTTCACAACACACTTCAGGAAGCGTTTACCTACAGGGAAGTCAGGATAGCGATGGTGGTCCGGCTTGGTAGCAGCGCCTGCCCCATAAAAAAATAGCGTTTCAACCGACTGCGCTGTCTGCCCGCAGGCAATACGGCGCGATGAAATACCCTGCATAAAAAAACCGGAGATACCATGAATAAGAAGGTTTTCACGCTCACAGCACTGGTTGCCAGCATGATGTTTGGTGCAACTGCGCACGCCGCCGATACCCGCATTGGCGTGACAATTTATAAATATGACGACAACTTCATGTCGATGGTGCGCAAAGACATCGAAAAAGAGGCGAAAGCCGTTGGCGGCATTCAGCTGCTGATGAACGACTCACAGAACGACCAATCCAAACAGAACGACCAGATTGACGTGCTGATGGCGAAAGGCGTGAAAGCGCTGGCTATCAACCTGGTGGATCCGGCTGCTGCGGCAGTGGTGATCGACAAAGCGCGCTCGAACGACGTGCCGGTGGTGTTCTTCAACAAAGAGCCTAACGCGAAAGTGCTGGCCAGCTACGACAAAGCTTACTATGTCGGTACCGACTCCAAAGAGTCCGGCATCAAGCAGGGTGAGCTGATCGAGAAACACTGGAAAGCCACGCCAGCCTGGGATCTGAACAAAGACGGTCAGATTCAGTTCGTGCTGCTGAAAGGTGAACCGGGCCATCCGGATGCCGAAGCGCGTACCAAATACGTTATCGAAACCCTAAACAAAGACGGCATCAAAACCCAGCAGCTGGCGATGGATACTGCAATGTGGGATACCGCGCAGGCGAAAGACAAAGTGGACGCCTGGCTGTCTGGCCCGAACGCCAACAAAATTGAAGTAATCATCGCGAACAACGATGCGATGGCGATGGGTGCGGTTGAAGCGCTGAAGGCGCACAACAAAACCAGCATTCCGGTATTTGGTGTTGACGCCCTGCCAGAAGCGCTGGCGCTGGTGAAATCCGGTGCGATGGCCGGTACCGTGCTGAACGATGCGGAAAACCAGGCGAAAGCCACGCTGGACATTGCTAACAACCTGGCCAATGGCAAAGAGCCAACCGCAGGTACCAACTTCAAGATGGATGGCAAAGTCGTACGCGTACCGTACGTACCGGTTGATAAAGAAAACCTGTCGCAGTTTGTGAAGTAATTCGTCCCGGGCGCGGCTTTTCTGCCGCGCCTTATTGCATCTGACCAACGCTTTTTTTAGCCAGGTAAATTATGGCCAGTGAGAATCCGACCACACAGCGAGAATATCTGCTGGAGATGACGAATGTCTCGAAATCATTTCCAGGGGTGAAAGCCTTAGATAATGTGAATTTAAAAGTGCGGCCGCACTCCGTCCATGCCTTAATGGGTGAAAACGGCGCCGGTAAATCCACTTTATTAAAATGCCTGTTTGGGATTTATAAAAAGGATACGGGGAGCATCCTGTTTCAGGGTGAGGAAATAGATTACAAATCCTCCAAAGAGGCGCTGGAAAATGGCGTTTCAATGGTGCATCAGGAATTAAATCTGGTGCTGCAGCGCAACGTGATGGACAACATGTGGCTGGGGCGCTATCCGCGCAAAGGTCCGTTTGTCGATCAGGATAAAATGTATCGTGATACCAAAGCGATCTTTGATGAATTAGATATTGATATCGATCCGCGTGATAAAGTCGCGACGCTTTCGGTATCGCAAATGCAGATGATTGAAATCGCCAAGGCGTTTTCCTATGACGCGAAAATCGTCATTATGGATGAGCCCACGTCATCGCTGACCGAAAAAGAAGTTAACCACCTGTTCACCATTATCCGTAAGCTGAAAGATCGCGGCTGCGGTATTGTTTATATTTCGCATAAAATGGAAGAGATTTTCCAGCTGTGCGATGAGATCACCATTCTGCGTGACGGCCAGTGGATTGCCACTCAGCCGCTGGAAGGGCTGGACATGGACAAGATCATCGCCATGATGGTCGGCCGTTCACTCAACCAGCGCTTCCCGGACAAAACTAACGTGCCGGGTGAAGTGATTCTTGAGGTGCGCAATCTGACCTCGCTGCGCCAGCCATCGATCCGTGATATCTCGTTTGACCTGCACAAAGGCGAGATTCTGGGGATTGCCGGCCTGGTGGGCGCCAAGCGTACTGACATTGTGGAAACCTTATTTGGTATCCGTGAGAAGTCGGGCGGCACCATTAAACTGCACGGTAAAGCGATTAATAACCACAGCGCCAACGAGGCCATCAACCATGGTTTTGCGCTGGTGACGGAAGAGCGGCGTTCCACCGGGATTTATGCCTACCTGGATATTGGCTTTAACTCGCTCATTTCTAATATCAAGAAATATAAATCCAGTATGGGTCTGCTGGATAATAAACGCATGAAAAGCGATACCCAGTGGGTCATTGATGCCATGCGGGTGAAAACGCCCGGCCATCATACCCAAATTGGATCGCTCTCCGGCGGTAACCAGCAAAAAGTCATTATTGGTCGCTGGTTATTGACGCAGCCGGAAATACTGATGCTTGATGAACCGACGCGCGGTATTGACGTCGGCGCTAAATTCGAGATTTATCAGCTGATCTCGGAGCTGGCGAAAAAAGAAAAGGGCATCATTATTATCTCTTCTGAAATGCCAGAGCTGCTGGGCATTACCGACCGTATTTTGGTAATGAGTAATGGTCAGGTAGCGGGCATTGTCGATACTAAAACGACCTCGCAGAATGAAATCCTGCGTTTAGCGTCATTACACCTTTAATGAAGCAAGGGCTTTAACATGAAAGCGACTACTAAAAAGAATGCGCTAACCTGGTTAAAAGAGGGCGGCATTTATGTTGTCCTGTTGGTACTGCTGGCGATTATTATTTTCCAGGATCCGACCTTTTTAAGCCTGATGAACCTGAGTAACATTCTGACTCAGTCATCGGTCCGTATTATTATCGCACTCGGCGTAGCCGGTCTGATCGTGACCCAGGGCACCGACCTGTCGGCAGGGCGCCAGGTGGGTCTGGCGGCGGTGGTGGCAGCAACGCTGCTGCAGTCGATGGATAACGCCAACAAGGTGTTCCCGCATCTGGAAACCGTGCCGATTCCGCTGGTGATTCTGACCGTGTGCATCATCGGTGGCGTGATTGGTCTGGTTAATGGCGTGATCATTGCTTACCTGAAGGTGACGCCGTTTATCACCACGCTGGGCACCATGATCATCGTTTACGGCATCAACTCGCTGTACTACGACTTCGTGGGCGCTTCACCGATTGCCGGATTTGACGCTGGCTTCTCGAAGTTTGCCCAGGGCTTCCTGCGCTTCGGCGACTTCAAGCTGTCGTTCATCACCTTCTATGCGATTATCGCTATCGTGTTCGTCTGGATCCTGTGGAATAAAACCCGCTTCGGCAAAAACATTTTTGCTATCGGCGGTAACCCGGAAGCGGCGAAAGTTTCTGGCGTTAACGTTCCGCTTAACCTGATCCTGGTGTATGCGCTGTCCGGCGTGTTCTATGCCTTCGGCGGGATGCTGGAAGCGGGCCGTATCGGCAGCGCCACTAACAACCTCGGCTTTATGTATGAGCTGGATGCGATTGCAGCCTGCGTGGTGGGCGGCGTGTCGTTCGCCGGCGGGGTAGGTACCGTCGCGGGTGTGGTGACCGGTGTGATCATCTTCACCGTCATCAACTACGGTCTGACCTACATCGGCGTGAACCCGTACTGGCAGTACATCATCAAGGGCGGCATCATCATCTTCGCCGTGGCGCTTGATTCGCTGAAATACGCGCGTAAGAAATAGCAGAGAACAAGGTCAACCATCAGGGCTGCGGCAACGCGGCCCTTTTTGTTTTTATTGCACAATAAGGATAGCGGTGAGACTTGCAGGGATGGCCGCTATTTTGTAGGGTGCGCATTGATGCGCACCGGCAGCATCGCCGCGATCCTGCTTAACTCGCCAACGTCAGATCCGGCTGCTGGCCTCTCGCCGATTATTTCCGCAGCTTCTCTTCCAGCTCGAGCAACTGTTCCGGTGTGACCGCCGGGTAGCTCTGCGCATCTTCCGGCACTTCATGCACCGCCGGA